>NZ_KV831702.1:0-7192 GCF_001837185.1 Neisseria sp. HMSC064D07
AGGAAGGGCTTTTTTGCAAAGGTCTCGGCCTTTTATGTTCGCAGGCTGATTATTTAAACATATTTTTAATAATGCCCATTACGCTGCGGGAAATGGCGTTGGTTACTTGGCGGTTGATTTGGCTGCCGATGGCGTCGGCAACGTTGTAGCCCAAACCTTGGCCGGATTTTTTACGTCCGCCGCTCAAGCCGCCAATCAGTCCGCCGAGGATGCCGGGATCGGCATTGGCAGCTTCTTTTTCTGCGGCTTTTTGCGCTTTTCCCTGCTCTTTGGCGGCATTTGCGGCTTCTTTTTCTGCGGCTGCTTGGCTGTCTGCTTCGGCCAATGCTTCAAAAGCGGAGTAGTTGTCCACCATATCTTTATAGGTTGGATATAAATCGTCGTTTTGGAACAGGCGGTTGCGTTCCTCTGCGGTAAGCGGGGTTAAGGAAGATTGCGGCGGCAGAATAAGGGCGCGTTCTACCGGCTCGGGCATACCTTTTTCATCAAGGAAGGAAACGAGGGCTTCGCCGACGCCGAGTTCGGCAATCGCTTCGGCAACTTTGATGTTGGGGTTGCTGCGGAAGGTTTCGGCAGCTGCTTTAACCGCTTTTTGGTCGCGCGGCGTGAAAGCGCGCAGGGCGTGTTGTACGCGGTTACCCAGTTGGCCGAGAATGGTATCGGGCAAGTCGAGCGGGTTTTGGGTGACGAAATATACGCCCACGCCTTTGGAACGGATCAGGCGTACGACTTGTTCGATTTGTTCGACCAGTGCATTGGCGGCATTGTCGAACATCAAATGCGCTTCGTCGAAGAACATCACGAATTTCGGTTTGTCCAAATCGCCGACTTCGGGCAGGGTTTCAAACAACTCCGCCAGCATCCACAGCAAAAACGCGCTGTACATACGCGGAGAGCGCATCAGTTTTTCGGAGTTGAGGATGTTGATGATGCCTTTGCCGTTGTCGGTTT
Source organism: Neisseria sp. HMSC064D07 (assembly GCF_001837185.1). Taxonomy (NCBI): domain Bacteria; kingdom Pseudomonadati; phylum Pseudomonadota; class Betaproteobacteria; order Neisseriales; family Neisseriaceae; genus Neisseria; species Neisseria sp. HMSC064D07. Next base: position 952 of record NZ_KV831702.1, read on the forward strand.
GCATCCAGTCTTGCAGGTTGAGGGAAGGTTCGCCGAAGAATTTTTCTGCACCTTCGTTTTCCAAAGTCAGCAGTTGGCGTTGAATCGCGCCGATACTGGCGGCAGAAACGTTGCCGTATTGCGTGCGGTATTCCGAAGCATGGTCGGAAACGTGTTTCAACATGCTGCGCAGGTCTTTCAAGTCCAGAATGTGCCAGCCTCTGTCATCAGCAACTTTGAACACGAGGTTGAGCAGACCTTCTTGCGTGTCGTTCAGATTCATCAGGCGAGCCAAAAGCATAGGGCCCATTTCTGAAACGGTGACGCGTACGGGAATACCGGTTTCGCCGTAAATATCCCAAAATCGCACGGGGAAATTTTGTAGCCATTGCTCGCCCAAACCAAACTCAGCGATGCGTTCGCCCACTTTGCCGCTGTTAGCACCGGCTTGCGCGATGCCCGACAAATCGCCTTTGACATCGACCAAAAATACAGGGACGCCTTCGCTGCTGAAGGCTTCCGCCATGCGGCGCAGAGTAACGGTTTTACCCGTACCGGTCGCGCCGGCGATCAAGCCGTGGCGGTTGGCCATTTTGCCTTGGATTTCGAGCGTTTTCCCGTCGGTACGCGCAATTTGAAATGTAGTCATGATTATTCCTTAGAATCCGTGATGTGAAACAATTTGTTGTCTTAAAAAACAAGCATTTTAACGTTTGCGGCGAGGGGATTCAACCAAGCAAAGTTTCAGACGGCCTTAAGTTTTGCAAAGGTTTTTTTGCAGTGATTGGACAAGGTTGAAATCTGCTATAATTCCATCCAATCCGCAACCGTCTGACAAGGCGGTTGTTTTCTTTGTTTGTTGAATATTTTTTACGAAAGCGAAAGTCGGAATGACTGCACAACAAGCCCCTTTGGACGAAAAAACCATGGCCGTGCTGATGGCGATGTTGGTCGCGCTGATGCCGTTTTCTGTCGATGCCTATCTGCCTGCGATTCCCGAAATGGCGAAGTCACTGGGTTCGGACATTCACCGCATCGAGCAAAGCCTGAGCTTTTTTATGTTTGGCGTGGCGTTTGGTCAGGTAGTTGGTGGGTCGATTTCGGATATTAAAGGCCGCAAACCTGTCGCCTTGGTGGGCTTGAGCATTTACTTTGCCGCCGTCATCGGTTTGACGATGGTGAATAATGTCGAGCAGCTGCTGAACTTGCGTGCCGTGCAGGCGTTTGGCGCGGGGATGACCGTGGTGATTTCCGGTGCGATGGTGCGCGATTATTATTCCGGACGCAAAGCCGCGCAGATGTTTGCCTTAATCGGCATCATTCTGATGATTGTGCCGCTGATGGCGCCAATGATTGGTGCAGGCTTGCAGAATTTGGGCGGCTGGCGCATGATTTTCGGTTTTCTGGCCTGCTATTCGCTGCTGCTTTGGGGTTTGATGTGGTATTTCCTGCCCAAGCCGCATCAAAAAGGCAAAATCAGCATGGACGTGTTCGGCGTGGTGGCCGGCAGGTTTAAACGTGTTTTGAGAACGCGCGCCGCGATGGGCTATTTGTTTTTCCAAGCTTTCAGTTTCGGTTCGATGTTTGCTTTTTTGACCGAATCGTCGTTCGTGTACCAACACCTGTATCATGTTTCACCAAACCAATACGCTTGGATATTTGCGCTCAATATCATTACCATGATGTCGTTTAACCGCGTTACCGCATGGCGTTTGAAAACCGGTACGCATCCGCAAAACATCCTCAAATGGGGCATTATCGTCCAATTTGCCGCCAATCTGCTGATGGTGGTTTTGGTGTTGTCGCTGTCTTTGCCGCCTTTGTGGGCTTTGGTGCTGTGCGTGATGTTTTCAGTCGGTACGCAAGGCTTGGTCGGTGCGAACACTCAAGCCTGCTTTATGAGCTATTTCAGTGCAGAGGGCGGCAGCGCAAATGCGGTTTTAGGCGTGTTCCAATCCCTCATCGGCGCATCGGTTGGCATGGCAACGACTTGGCTGCATAATGGTTCTGCCTTGGTAATGGCCGGTATGATGTTGAGTTCGACTATATGCGGTATCGTGCTGTTGTGGATTTGCTCGCATCAGGCTTGGGTAGAAAACGATAAAAAAGAGTATGTTTAACCTTCAGGCCGTCTGAAAAACGGTTTCAGACGTCCTCAACGCTATATTGAAGAAATTAACCATGAGTACCAGCAAACAACGCCCCATCGGCGTATTCGATTCCGGCGTCGGCGGCTTGACCAACGTCCGCGCCCTGATGGAACGCCTGCCGATGGAAAACATCATCTATTTCGGCGACACCGCACGCGTTCCCTACGGCACCAAATCCCGTGCCACTATCGAGACCTTCGCCATGCAGATTGTCGATTTCCTGCTGGAAAACGATGTCAAAGCACTCGTCATCGCGTGCAACACCATCGCCGCCGTTGCCGGACAAAAAATCCGCCAAAAAGCAGGCAATATGCCCGTATTGGACGTCATCTCCGCCGGTGCGGAAGCCGCTTTGCAAACCACCAAAAACAACCGAATCGGCATTATCGCGACCAATACCACCGTCAACAGCAATGCCTACGCGCGCGCTATCCATTCGAAAAACAACGACACGCTGGTGCGCACACAAGCCGCGCCCCTGCTTGTGCCATTGGTAGAAGAGGGCTGGCTCGATCACGAAGTCACCCGCCTGACCGTGCGTGAATACCTGAAGCCGCTCTTGGCCGACGACATCGACACGCTGGTGTTGGGTTGTACCCATTTCCCACTGCTCAAACCACTTATCGGCCGCGAAGCACAAAACGTCACCTTGGTCGATTCCGCCATCACCACCGCTGAAGCCACCGCCAAAGCCTTGGCGCAAGCAGGTTTGCTGAATACAGAAAACGACAATCCGGATTACCGCTTCTACGTCAGCGACATCCCACTGCGCTTCCGCACCATCGGCGAACGCTTCTTGGGTAGAAGTATGGAGCAGATTGAAATGGTAACGTTGGGTTGATGGGTGATATTAAAGGCCGTCTGAAATTTCAGACGGCCTTTTTGCTTTATAGTCAACTCAAACTTAAGCCATGAAATCTAAACCTATGTCCAACGAGCGGCTGCTGTGGGTCAGATAGCCGAGGGCGATGCCGTCCACGTCGGTTTGCGCCACGCGCTTCAGTCGGTCGAAGCCGATGCCGCCCGATGCTTCGCAATAGACGGTGTGAGGGTGGGCGGTTTGTGTGTGGCAGCGGTTTGCCGCTTCTTTTAAGGTTTCGTCGTCCATATTGTCCAGCAAAATCCGTTCCGCGCCCGCCGCGATGGCTTCGTCCAGTTGTGCCAGCGTGTCCACTTCGATTTCCACGCAAGTCAACGGTCCGACCGCCTGCTTTGCCTGCCGTACGGCTTGGGCGATGCCGTCACAATAGGCAAGATGGTTGTCTTTGATGAGGATGGCGTCGTCCAAGCCCATGCGGTGGTTCACACCCCCACCTGCTCTGACGGCGTATTTTTGCAGGACGCGAAGCAGTGGGATGGTTTTGCGGCTGCACACGATGTCCACATTGTAACCGGCAACTTCGGCTACTGCGCGAGCGGTAGCGGTGGCGATGCCGCTTAAGTGCGTGAGGTAGTTGAGTGCGGTGCGTTCGGCGGCGAGCAGGCTGCAGGCGTTGCCTTCGACGGCGGCAAGCGTCTGACCTGCGCGGACGGCTTGTCCGTCGTGGATTTTGGTTTGGAAACGGACGGACGGATTCATCGTCTGAAAGGCAAGACGCGCCAAATCCATGCCTGCTATTACGCCATCTTCGCGGCAGATCAGGAAAAGTTTGGCGGTTTTGTCGGGCGCGATGACGGCGGCGGACGTAATGTCGCCGCGCCTGCCCAGATCTTCGCTCAAGTCTTGTTCTACCATGGGGCGCAACAGGGTATCGGGGAGAGGAAGAAGGTTGTTTTCAGACGACATGAAGGTTCCTTTGTTGAAAAATATTGATATTGCCCGATGGGGCAAAATTTAATTTGAGGCCGTCTGAAAATCAGTTAGCGGCTACCCAGCGGCAGTCCGATATCAGAAATCAGCTGATCGGGCAGAACGTCGTCGAGGAAGCGGTAAAGCTGTGCAGGACGGCCTTTACTACCTGATACGCTGGTATCTGACGGCTCGATAAGGTTCTGCTGCTGAATCTGGCGGCGGAAGTTTTGCTTATGCAACAACCTGCCGCTGATGGCTTCGACGCTGTTTTGCAGTTGCAGCAATGTAAATTCGGGCGGCATCAGTTCAAAAATCACTGGGCGGTATTTGATTTTGGCGCGCAGGCGGGACAAGGCAGTCGCCAGCACGCGGCGGTGGTCGTGGCACATGGGCTGCCCTGTGAGTGCGAAGTTGAAGTTTTCCTGAGGCTCGGCTGCTTCCGCTATCAGGCCGCTTTCGTATAGTATTTCATAGCGTTGCAAAACGTATTCTTCCGACCAATTTTCAGGTTCTACCCCCCAGCACAAATGAATGCGCTTGAGCCGCTTTTGGCGCACTTCCTCCGTATCCGCCGAGTTTGCCCAAATGCGCAGGCGGCTGACGATGGTATCGCGCAGCCCGCTGTCAGTACGCAAATCTTCCCACGGAAAATAGCAGTAGCAGTCCTGCCATTTCGCATCGGGATGAAGGATGCTGTCGGCCGCTTCGCGCACCAGCCCTAGATAGCTGACGTATAAGACAGGCATGCCTTGCTCGTTTTGGCGGCGCGTATCGACAAAGGTATAAAGCTGTTCTACATAGCCCATAGGCTGCGATGTCTGCTTGGCGACCCACATTCTGACCCCTGCTTGCAAGGAGTGGCGAAACGGTGCAAGCAGGCCATTGGGTAATAGCTCTCCTTTGGCAACTGTCAAAACCCTCAAGCTTCCGTTTGTAATGGCGATCAGTACAGGAACAAGCTCGACGATACTTTGCGTATTGGCTGCTGTTTCAGGATAGGCATCCATGCGTGGCTTTCATTCAAGAGAAAACCTTATTGTAAACCAAAGCGGTTTTCAGACGACCTTGCACATTATACTCAAGTTGAGCATAATATAAAAATATTTCAAAATATAAACGGCAAATCTTTATGCCGTCTGAAAAACCAGCCATAAGGAAGTCTCATGCAAACCGCCGCCCGCCGCTCGTTCGATTATGATATGCCCCTCATCCAAACGCCGACTTCTGCCTGCCAAATCCGTCAGGCGTGGGCGAAGGTTGCCGACACGCCCGACCGCGAGACGGCAGGTCGTCTGAAAGATGAAATTAAGGCTTTGTTGAAGGAGAAAAACGCGGTCTTGGTGGCGCATTATTATGTTGATCCGCTGATTCAGGATTTGGCTTTGGAAACAGGCGGATGCGTGGGCGATTCGTTGGAGATGGCGCGTTTTGGTGCGGAACACGAAGCCGGTACATTGGTGGTGGCGGGTGTGCGATTCATGGGCGAGAGCGCGAAAATCCTCTGCCCTGAAAAAACGGTGCTGATGCCTGATTTGGAGGCGGAATGTTCTTTGGATTTGGGTTGCCCGGAAGAGGCGTTTTCAGCGTTTTGCGACCAACACCCCGACCGTACGGTGGTGGTGTACGCCAACACTTCCGCCGCCGTGAAAGCGCGTGCCGACTGGGTGGTAACGTCTTCGGTGGCGTTGGAAATCGTATCGTATCTGAAATCGCGCGGTGAGAAGCTGATTTGGGGACCCGACCGCCACCTCGGCGACTATATCCGCCGCGAAACGGGCGCGGATATGCTGTTGTGGCAGGGTTCGTGCATCGTCCACAACGAATTCAAAGGGCAGGAATTGGCAGCGTTGAAGGCGGAACACCCCGACGCGGTGGTACTGGTTCATCCCGAATCGCCGCAAAGCGTCATCGAGCTGGGCGACGTGGTCGGCTCGACCAGCAAACTACTGAAAGCCGCCGTATCGCGCCCCGAAAAAAAATTCATCGTGGCGACCGATTTGGGCATCCTGCACGAAATGCAAAAGCAGGCGCCCGACAAAGAATTCATCGCCGCGCCGACGGCAGGCAACGGCGGAAGCTGCAAAAGCTGCGCGTTCTGCCCGTGGATGGCGATGAATTCGCTGGGCGGCATCAAATACGCCCTGACAAGCGGACACAACGAAATTCTGTTGGACAGAAAGCTGGGCGAAGCCGCCAAACTGCCTTTGCAGCGTATGCTCGACTTCGCGGCAGGACTGAAGAAAAAAGATGTGTTCAACGGCATGGGTCCCGCCTGATTTGCCGTCAATATTGCCGTTTCAGACGACCTCTCAAACAAGGA
>NZ_KV831702.1:7292-7628 GCF_001837185.1 Neisseria sp. HMSC064D07
CGCTGCCTGAGTCGTTCCGCATCGTCATTTTGTGCAAAAACCGGCTGGACGACACCGCCAGCCGTCATGCGCAAGGCGGGATTGCGGTGGCGTGGTCGGGAGAGGACGATATCGAAAAACACGTCGTCGATACTTTGGAAGCGGGCGCAGGTTTGTGCGACGAAGCCGCCGTCCGTACCATCTTATCGCAGGGCAAACCGGCAATCGAATGGCTGCTGGCGCAGGGCGTGGCGTTCGATCGGAATCATAACGACCTGCACCTGACGCGCGAAGGCGGGCATACCTGCCGCCGAATCGCCCATGTCGCCGACTACACGGGCGAAGCCGTCATGCAGA
>NZ_KV831703.1:0-1801 GCF_001837185.1 Neisseria sp. HMSC064D07
GGGATTTTGGGGAATTTTGCAAAGGTCTCAGATTATCTGAAAATAAGATTCAAGGTTTTCAGACGACCTTTTAGCGGGTAAATTGCTCTCTAGATTGTTGTTACCGTAAAAGGTCGTCTGAAAATCCTACCCACTCAAAAACAAACCGCCCTTTCAGGCGGTTTGTTTTCAGCTTAAACAGACGGTTATTGCTTTTTACCGCCGAATACACCGAAAGCGTTGTTACTTGAAGAGCCATTATCACCTGGTTTTTCATTGTAACTGTATCGTCCCGCCATTTCGGCAGCTTTGTCGCCGTAGAATCCGCCTGAGATAGAACCTTGCACACCGGAATCCCATTTACCATTAAAGCTGCTGCCTGTAATACCTGCGGTAAAGGCTCGTTCATTCATGAACCATCTGTCACCACTATTGATTTTACCTGCGATAGTCTTAGTATCGAAGTTGACATCTGCGGTAAACGAACCGGCAGTACGGTAGCCTCCTGTATCACCCACCCAGTTTTCCTTATTATCCAAGTTGCGGGCACGGAAATTCAACACCTCGCCTGCGTATTTAGCCGTACCGGACGGTAGAGAGGTACTCATTACCCCCTGAACAAACAAGGAGTAGGCATTATCGGCAAGTTTTGCCGCACCGAAGACAACATTGCTCAAATTGCCTGAAGCAACAAACGATTTGTAGTCCGAACCCAATTCAGTTTGATGGAGCTTGTTGGTAACAGGTGCCAAAGCGATTGTCGTACCATTGATAATAACTTTGGTCAAGTTCGCGATATTCGATAAGATATATTGCTCGCCTGTTTCACCTTTTTTCAATTCGGCTGCGGCGGCATCATCTTTAGGTTTGGTTACGGGCGCATCAGGTTTGGCAACCGGCGCATCAGGCTGTCCGCCTGCTTGAGCTGCCGCATCTTGGCGTTTTGCACCAAACACACCGCGCGCCACTACGTCTTCATCACGTTGGTTTTTGCCTGCCGCACTATATGTACCGGCAAGTTGGTCTGCCTTCGCGCCAAAGAATCCGCCTTGCATCGTACCTTGCTTGTTGGAGAAGGTGTTGCCGTGCAAATCGCCATTGAAAGACAGATTTTCCGCCATATCGCGCGCATTGGATTTGACGACACCTGCAATCCTGTTGCCACCACTACCACCGCCAACCGTTTGATCGGAATAGCGGTTGATGCTGACATTGATGGTTTTTTGGTCGAAATTGACTTTTGCGGTAACATCGGTTGCTTTGGCGGCAGGATACAGATTGGCCAGCTTGGCTTGCGAACCGGTTTCAAAAATTTCTTGCAGACCTCTTGTATTGATCGGCAGTCCGTTTTGGAAATGCAGGCCGATGCCTTTATAGGTTGCATCCCCTCTTTGGGCTGCAACGGTATCACTGCCTGATGGCGTGCCTTGGACAAACAACGCCTGTTTCACATCACGCAGATCACTGACATCGGCAACACCGCCGTAACGAACGTCAGGCAACAGGTCGCCGCTGTGTACCGCATATTGTGCTGCATCGGTTTTACCGCCGTTCATACTTTTTTCGCCCAACGTAAACTCACCCGCTTTAACGTCTTTGGTATTAATGGCGACACCATCAAGTACGACGCTGTTTTTATCCGAGGCAGTCGGAGCTTCGGTTTTGGCATATTCCAAATCGCCGGTTTCACGTTTTTTCGCTACCAAGACACCGCCATCCAAAGCCTTACCCATTACTTTGCCTTCGCCGCCAAAACCTTGACCTGAATTGGCCTCATTGGCTTTCTTAGCTTCTTCAGCTTTCTTGGCTTCTTCAGCTTTCT
>NZ_KV831704.1:0-38132 GCF_001837185.1 Neisseria sp. HMSC064D07
TGAGCCGAAGTTGCTTTTACAGCAGGTGAATAGACAAGCTGCCATGCAGTCAAAAAGGTAACAAACAGACCTAAAAGAAAAGGATTGACTGCTGTCGACACAACCCCCATGGCACAGATTAGTAGTGAAAATGAGATGAGTTTATCAAGTCGACCATACAGGCGACTGCCTAAACGGTGGTAATACAGTGCATAGGCAATTTTGAATGACAAATCTTGATCGGCAGTAACCATAAAAACTCCTTATTTTTTTGTTCCTCCTCCTGGTGGTTGCACATCTACTGGAGTGGGGCGCGGCGGAATCGAATCTCTGATGCGTTCGGGTGATGGTGTCTTAGATTGATTGGTCATATTATCTCCATTAATATGGTTGATTGTTACTTGGGAATCTATTTTATCATGAAACGCTTGGCATGTAATAATGTTAAGTTGTTGAAAGAATATAGGAAGTAGCGCGGGCTTTGCCTGCGAAAACAAGTTGATACATCCGCTTTCAGGTTTTCAGACGACCTTCAAACCAAAGGGTAAAACATGAGTCCCGACAAAGTACGACGAAGCAAGCTGAATACATTGACCGACCTGCCCAATATCGGCAAAGCTGTGGCGGAGGATTTGGCTTTGCTCGGCATCACGCAGCCGCAGGATTTGGCGGGGCAGGACGCTTATGAAATGTACGACCGCCTGTGCAGCCTGACCGCAACCCGACACGATCCCTGCATGATCGACATTTTTCTGTCGCTGGTTGATTTTATGCAGGGGAACGAACCAAAGCCGTGGTGGCATTTTACGGAACAGCGAAAAGCGTTTTTAGCCGATAAATAAACGCAGCTGATGAGATTGTTCAGACGACCCCGCTACCTTTCAGGTCGTCTGAAAATTTAAACCGAAAGATACGATATGCAGAAAAAACCTTTTTTTCAGACGGCATTATCCCTGTCGTTCGCCCTAGCCTTAAGCGCGTGCGCCGTCCACAGCGCCGACCCAAACCTCACGCTCGAATCGATAGGGCAGGTGATGAGTGCAGCGGAAACCGCCGAACGCTACGATGTCAACGGCAACTGGTGGGAAATCTACCAAAGCCAGCAGCTCAACGCGCTGATGGAGCAGGCGTTGGCGAATAATGTCGATTTGAAACAGGCGGCCATCAGCGTCAACAAAGCTTTGTATCAAGCCAATATTTTGGGTGCGGATTTGGTGCCTTCATTCAGCGGCTCGTTGGGCGCAAACGCTTCTAAAAACCTGAAAACTGGCAGCCACGGCAATACCTTCAGCAGCCAGCTTGGTTTGAGCTACGAATTGGATTTGTGGCGCAAACTCAGTGCCACTGCCGATGCGCAGGTATGGGAATACCAAGCCACGCATGAAGACATGGCCAATACACGCCTAACTTTGATTAATAATGTCGCCGATGCGTATTTCAATATCGCCTATCTGAACGAAGCGATTGAATTAGCGCAAAAATCGTTAAAGCAATATCAGGAAATCAACCGCATTGCGAATGCCAAGTTCCGCTACGGCCGGGCCGACTCAAGCCAACCGACCCAAGCCAAACAGTCATTGCTGAGTGCGGAAAACAGCCTGTTGTCTTTGCAAAACAATTTGGATACGCAAAAACAGGTTTTGCGTAATTTATTGAATTTAAGGCCGTCTGAAAACATGGCTGCCGATCCGGCACAATTCCGCCTGTTGCCTGTCAAAGGCGTGAACTTGGACGTACCGATTACCGTTTTGGCCAACCGCCCCGACCTGCGCGCCGCCGAATACCGCCTGCAAGCGTCGCAACAATCGATCAACGCGCAAAAACGCAGTTGGTATCCGTCGATTACTTTGGGCGCAAGTTTGAGTACGTCTTCCGATAAAGCGAAAAGTACGTTCAATATCCCCATGTTGGGTGGCTCGGCCACCATCAATCTGCCTTTCCTTAATTGGCAGACCATGAAATGGAAAGACAAAACCGTACAAGCGGAGATGGACAGTGCCAAGCTGAATTTTGAAAAAGCCCTGACCACCGCGCTCAATGAAGTCAATACCAACTACCTTGCCTACAAAAACGCGCAGGCCAGCCTTGCCAATCAAGAACAGCGTTATCGGTTGGACAAGAAAAACAGCCATTACTATCAAGTACGCTACCAACACGGTAAAAACGAGTTGAAAGACTGGCTGGAGGCTTTGAATTCAGAATACAGCTCGGCTCAAAACCTGCTGAACCAACGCTATGAGGCTTTAAAATACGAAAATATGGTGTATAAAGCCATGGCGGGACGTTATACGCCGAAATAGCATTTTCAGACGGCCTTTGGTTAATTTCCGTCAACGGCCGTCTGAAAAACATTCAAGCAACTGAATTTTCATATATAATCGCGCGTTTATTTGATTTTATCCGGACAACATTATGGCCTTCGCCTCTCTCTTTACGCTTTTGGACGACATTACCGCCGTTTTGGACGACGTAGCGATGATGACCAAAGTCGCCGCAAAAAAAACCGCCGGCGTGGTCGGTGACGATTTGGCGCTCAACGCCAATCAGGTAACCGGCGTATCCGCCGAGCGCGAATTGCCGATTATTTGGGCGGTGGCAAAAGGCTCTCTGGTCAATAAGCTGATTCTGGTGCCACTTGCGCTGTTGCTTTCCGCTTTCCTGCCTGCGCTGATTACGCCCTTGCTGATGATAGGCGGTGTGTATTTGTGTTTTGAAGGCGTGGAAAAACTGTTGCACAAATTTCTACACCGCAATGAACACGAAGACGGACACGATGCCGAGCCTGAAGTCACAGACGAAAAAACAAAAGTGAAAGGCGCGGTCCGTACGGATTTCATCCTCTCCGCCGAAATTATTATTATCGCGCTGGGCGTTGTTGAAAAATATGACCTGATGACGCGTTCTTTGGTTATGGTTGCCATCGGTATCGGCATGACGGTGTTGGTGTACGGTTTGGTCGGCATTATCGTCAAACTTGACGACCTCGGCATGATGTTGATGCGCCAAAAAAGCGCCGCCGTGCAAGGTATTGGACGAGGTTTGATTACATTTATGCCTTGGTTTATGCGCGGCTTGAGCATTGTCGGCACGCTGGCGATGTTCTTGGTCGGCGGCGGACTGATCGCCCACAACCTTGGCTTTTTACACGATTTCCTTCACGCGCAACATTGGAACAGCGGCATGATGGAACATATTGCCAATCTGGTGGTCGGAGTAGCCGCCGGTGCATTGGCTTGCGCAATCGTCCTGCCTGCAATGAAATTGTTTCAAAAAGACTGATTTTGTTTCCCTGCCGTCTGAAAACTTTTCAGACGGCCTCAATACCATTTAAAGCATGAATATTTTCCGTAAACTCGAACAATACTGGCAACACCCGCTGCTGTACTGGCCGCTGGTCATCTTGATTGCCGCCGCGACACCGTTTACTTTCGCCCCGTATTATCATTTCTGGCTGATGCCGCTGTTGTTTGGCGCACTGATACGCCTGATTGAATTGCGTCCGCGCTTTGCCGTCATGACTGCCTATCTGTTCGGATTAATCGGTTATACGGCGCAGTTTTATTGGATACACACTGCCTTGCATGATGTTTCAGGTTTGCCGGATTCATACGCCATCCCCCTCACCTTCCTGCTGCCGGCATTTCTTGCGCTTTATCCGGCCATCTGTTTTTGGGTGTGGAGAAAATGCAACCTGTCTCGCTGGGCCAAAACCGGCCTCCTGTTGCCGATTTTATGGACGCTGGCAGAATTTGCCCGCGAACGTTTCCTGACAGGATTCGGCTGGGGTGCAATCGGCTATTCCCAAATCATCAAAGACAGCCCGTTGGCAGGCTTCGCGCCTTTGGGCGGCATTCACATGGTTACGCTGGCAACCGCTTTCCTCAGCGCATGGCTGGTATTGCTGATTGACAACCATGGCCGTCTGAAACACCGCCTGCTGCCCTTATTCCTTATCGTTGCGCTCTGCTCCGTCGGCTACATTTCCCAACAAACCGAATACACCCGCCCCGACGGCAGCACCAGCACGGTCGCCCTGATTCAAGGCAATATCGAGCAAAATCTGAAATGGAAGGAAGAGCAAATAATCCCAACCATTCAGAAATACTACGAACAAATCAGCAAAACCAGTGCCGACATCGTCATCCTGCCTGAAACCGCCCTGCCGCTGATGCGCCAAGACCTGCCCGAAGGCATCTTGGAACAATTCGCCGAACAGGCGCAAAGCAACGGCAGCGCATTGGCCATCGGCATCAGCCAATATACGCCCGACGGCAACGGCTACGAAAATGCCGTTATCAATTTGAGCGACTATCACAACAGCACTTCTGATGTCATCCCCTACTACGCCAAGAACCACCTCGTTCCATTTGGCGAATACAAGCCCTTGCCCGCTATTACCGAGCGTCTCTATAAAATGATGGATATGCCTTTGGCCGACTTTCAAAAAGGCGGCGACAACCAAGCGCCTTTGGTGATGAAAGATCAAAAAGTTGCCTTCAATATCTGCTATGAAGATGGTTTCGGCGACGAACTCATCGCAACGGCGAAACGCTCCACCCTGCTCGCCAACATCAGCAATATGGCGTGGTACGGCAAATCCAATGCCATGTATCAGCAGCTTCAACAATCCCAAGCGCGTGCAATGGAACTAGGCCGCTACATGGTTCGCGCCACCAATACCGGCGCAACCGCCATTATTTCCCCTAAAGGTACGATTGTTGCCGAAGCCCAACCGGATACAGAAACCGTCCTCGAAGGCCACGTCAAAGGCTATATCGGAGAAACGCCCTATATGAAAGCAGGCGGCTCCACATGGCTTATCAGCATTTTGGCCGTTATCGGTGTATTCCTCATCCTGATTGGCCGGAAGAAACCAGAATAAAAATTTTTCAAGACCTTGTTATACAAGGTCTTTTTTATTACCAAAACTATTTACATACAGAAATGTTTGTAATATACTTATCCAAAACCTAGCAAATCACTCAAATTTTCTAAGACAATCAACCCTTGCAATTCAAGCAGTAAAAACTATTGAATCTATCGTTAATTTACAGAAAAAATCCAACCCATAACAAAACAAACCGCAGGCAGTGTTATACTGCTTGTCACACAAATAAACAAAAAGCCGTTTTCAGACGGCCTAATCAAGGAGAGCATCCTTTATGGATAAAGCTTTTGCATTACCCGTTATCCACAGCGGCAACGGTAGCCTCGAGCAATACATTCATACTGTCAACAGCATTCCCATGCTTACCGCCGAAGAAGAAACACAACTGGCCGAACGTCAACAAAAAGGCGATCTCAACGCCGCCAAACAGCTTATTCTGTCCCATCTTCGCGTCGTCGTATCCATTGCACGCGGCTACGACGGCTACGGCCTCAACCAAGCCGACCTGATTCAAGAAGGCAATATCGGCCTGATGAAAGCCGTCAAACGCTACGAACCAAGCCGCGGCGCGCGCCTGTTTTCGTTTGCCGTGCATTGGATTAAAGCCGAAATCCACGAATTCATTTTGCGCAACTGGCGTTTGGTCCGCGTCGCCACCACCAAACCGCAACGCAAACTGTTCTTCAATCTGCGCAGCATGCGTAAAAACCTGAATGCCTTGTCTCCAAAAGAAGCGCAAGAAATCGCCGACGATTTGGGCGTCAAATTGTCCGAAGTCTTGGAAATGGAACAACGCATGACCGGTCACGACATCGGCATCATGGCAGAAAACAACGATGACGAGGACAACTTCGCTCCTATCGACTGGTTGGCCGATCACGATGCAGAGCCTAGCCATCAGTTATCCAAACAAGCCCACTATACCCTGCAAACCGAAGGCCTGCAAAACGCCTTGGCGCAACTGGACGACCGCAGCCGCCGTATCGTTGAAAGCCGCTGGTTGCAAGACGATGGCGGTTTAACCCTGCACGAATTGGCTGCCGAATACGGCGTATCTGCCGAACGCATCCGCCAAATCGAAGCCAAAGCCATGCAAAAATTGCGCGGTTTCTTGGCAGAAGAAGCAGAAGCCGTTTAAGCCTTTCTTGATAAAAAGGCCGTCTGAATCTTTTCAGACGGCCTTTTCGATGGCAAACCTCATTGCATCTTATTCCCCCCAACACATTCATTTTAAAGCCCACTTAAGCTATAATACCCACCACACACACTACCCAGTCATACCATAACCATGCAACTTACCGTCGTCGGACTCAATCACCAAACCGCGCCCTTGAGCATACGCGAAAAACTGGCATTTGCAGCTGCAAATCTGCCGGATGCCGTGTCCAACCTCGCGCGTAGTGAGGCGGCGGAAGAAGCAGTCATTCTTTCTACCTGCAACCGCACCGAGCTTTACTGCGTCGGTGAAACCGAAAAAATCATCGACTGGTTGGCGCAATATCACAACCTGCCTGTCGAAGAAATCCGCCCTTACCTCTATACCTTGGATAACAATGAAACCGTCCGCCACGCCTTCCGCGTCGCCTGCGGTTTGGACTCCATGGTCTTGGGCGAACCGCAAATTCTCGGTCAAATCAAAGATGCCGTCCGCGTTGCGCAAGAACAGGAAAGCATCAACACCCACTTAAACGCCCTGTTTCAAAAAACCTTTGCCGTTGCCAAAGAAGTGCGTACCGATACTGCTGTCGGCGAAAACTCCGTCTCTATGGCTTCTGCATCGGTCAAAATGGCAGAGCAAATCTTCCCTTCCATTTCCGATCTAAACGTCCTCTTTATCGGCGCAGGCGAAATGATTGAACTGGTGGCCACTTATTTTGCCGCTAAAAATCCCAAGCTCATTACCGTTGCCAACCGTACACACCAGCGTGCGCAGGAATTGTGCGACAAACTCGGTGTCAACGCCGAAGCCTGCCTGCTGAATGAATTGCCCGATATTTTGCACGATTACGACGTGGTTGTTTCTTCCACCGCCAGCCAACTGCCCCTCGTCGGCAAAGGCATGGTCGAACGCGCATTGAAAAAACGCCACAACATGCCTGTTTTCCTGCTGGATTTGGCCGTTCCGCGCGATATCGAAGCCGAAGTCGGCGAATTGGAAGACGCATATCTCTATACCGTAGACGACATGATGGACATTGTCCAAAGCGGTAAAGACGCGCGCAAAAAGGCAGCGGCAGCGGCTGAAAGCATGGTGGAAGAAAAAGTCAGCGAATTTATCCGCCTGCAGAAAAACCGCCAAAGCGTTCCGCTTATCCGCGCCTTACGCGACGAAGGCGAACGCGCGCGCCGCCAAGTATTGGAAAATGCCATGAAGCAACTGGCAAAAGGCGTATCCGCCGAGGATGTCCTCGAACGCCTCTCCATTCAGTTAACCAACAAACTGCTCCACTCTCCGACACGCACGCTCAATAAAGCCGGATCGGACAACAGCGAATTAATCGATGCCGTGGCGCAAATCTACCATTTGGATCAACACGACTGACCACAATTTAAAGGCCGTCTGAAAAAAGCGAACCGACCGACAGGTCATATTCCAAAGCTTTCAGACGGCCTTAAAAGAATAAAATCCCAATTATCATTTTTTCATTTAAAATGAAATGCTTGAAAAAAAACCGTTAAAATGTAAAAATCCTACCTTATACATTTAAACAGCATTCAAACAATAAAACTGCCTGCCGATTCAAACGTATGCCGACAATACGATAGGCACCGGCAAAAGGAACTTTCGTGCATATTAAAACAAACACATATCTGGCCCTTGCTGTCCTCTCAGCTTCCCTTCTTTCAGGTTGCGACAAAGTCAGCACCTTTTTCGACAAAGACGAAAACAAAGAACTCGTTCAACGTATTGAAACCAATACCGATGACGGAAAAGTCGGCATGTTGCTGCCCGACTTCGCCCAACTGGTGCAAAACGAAGGGCAGGCCGTCGTCAATATTCAAGCGACACCGGCAAAACGCACCGCGACACCGGATGACGACCATAGCATGGACCTGAGCCAATTTCCCGACAACGATCCGTTTTACGAGTTCTTCAAACGCCTTGTTCCCAATATGCCCGACATGCCGCAAGAAGATACCGAAAGCGACGATTTGAATTTCGGTTCCGGCTTCATCATCAGCAAAGACGGCTATATCCTGACCAATACCCACGTGGTTGCCGGCATGGGCAATATCAAAGTCCTACTCAACGACAAACGCGAATACACGGCCAAACTGGTCGGCTCAGACGCCCAATCCGACGTTGCCCTCTTAAAAATCGAGCCGCAAGAAGACTTGCCGGTTGTCAAAATCGGCAATCCGAAAGATTTAAAACCGGGCGAATGGGTAGCCGCCATCGGCGCGCCATTCGGCTTTGACAACAGCGTAACTTCAGGCATCGTCTCCGCCAAAGGCCGCAGCCTGCCGAATGAAAACTACACGCCGTTCATACAAACCGACGTTGCCATCAACCCCGGCAACTCAGGCGGCCCGTTATTCAACCTCCGCGGCCAAGTAGTCGGCATCAACTCGCAAATTTACAGCCGCAGCGGCGGTTTCATGGGCATTTCGTTTGCCATTCCGATTGATGTTGCCATGAATGTGGCCGATCAATTGAAAGCCAACGGCAAAGTCCAACGCGGTCAATTAGGCGTGGTTATTCAAGAAGTTTCTTATGATTTGGCCAAATCTTTCGGTTTGGACAAAGCAAGCGGCGCACTGATTGCCAAAATCATGCCAAACAGCGCGGCACAACAAGCCGGTTTGCAAGTCGGCGATATTGTCCGCAGCGTAAACGGAGAAGAAGTCCGCGCCTCCAGCGATTTGCCGGTCATGGTCGGCTCGATGATGCCGGGTAAAGAAGTGACTTTGAGCATTTGGCGTGGCGGCAAACAAACCGATGTCAAAGTCAAACTTGGCAGCGCAGCCGAACAAACGGAAACTTCTGCAAAAGAGGCTGAACACCCGCAACACGATGGCGGCCATGACGGATTTACCGTTGAAAACGCAGGCCTGACTTTGCAGGTTGAAAACGCAGACGGCAAACAACGCTTAATCGTTCTGCGCGTTAGCGGTGCGGCTGAACGTGCCGGCCTCAAACGCGGCGACGAAATTATTGCCGTCAGCCAAATCAGCGTCAATGACGAATCCACTTTCCGAAGTGCCTTGGAAAGCGCAGGCAAAAACGTACCGCTTTTGGTACAACGCGAAGGCAATACTTTGTTCCTCGCACTAAATCTGCAGTAGTCCGATTTTTCAGACGGCATGATGATGTGTTAGATGATAAAATACCCATCTGTCAGAGGCGGTGGGTATTTTGTTATCCGTCTTCCAGTTTAGGCCGTCTGAAAATATTTCACCGCTTATATACAATATAATTATGCAACTTATTAATTATTCAAATTCTATTTTATCCATCGTCCCGGCAGCCATTGCGCTCGCCTTGGCCATTGCCACGCGCCGTGTATTGCTGTCCCTGGGTGTAGGCATTATCGTCGGCTCATTCCTGCTGGTAGGCGGTAATCCACTTGATGCCTTGGTTCACTTAAAAGACATGGCTGTCAGCCTGACTTGGGCGGACGGTGATTGGTCTTTGGGCAAACCCAAAATCCTGCTCTTTTTGGTGCTTTTGGGGATTTTCACTTCCCTGCTGACTCATTCCGGCAGCAACCAAGCATTTGCCGATTGGGCAAAACAGCACATCAAAGGCCGTCGCGGTGCAAAACTGCTGACTGCCTGTTTGGTATTCGTTACCTTTATTGACGACTATTTCCACAGCCTTGCCGTCGGTGCGATTGCCCGCCCTGTAACCGACAAATTCAAAGTTTCCCGCGCCAAACTGGCTTATATCCTTGACTCCACTGCCGCGCCGATGTGCGTTTTGATGCCGGTATCCAGCTGGGGCGCATCGATTATTGCTACTTTGGCAGGCCTTTTGGTGACTTATAACATCACAGACTACACACCAATGGGCGCATTCGTGGCCATGAGCCTGATGAATTACTACGCCGTCTTCGCGTTGATTATGGTGTTTGTCGTGGCTTGGTTCTCCTTCGACATCGGCTCTATGGCCCGTTTGGAACGCGCCGCTTTGAATGAAATTCATGATGAAACCGTTGAAACAGGCCATCCCAACGGCCGCGTATTCGCACTGATTGTTCCGGTTTTGGTGCTGATCGTCACCACTGTTTCCGCCATGATTTACACTGGAGCACAAGCTTCTGAAACCTTCTCTTTACTCAGCGCGTTTGAAAATACCGATGTGAACACTTCCCTCGTGTTCGGCGGCACTTGTGGCGTATTGGCCGTCATCCTCTGCACCATCGGCACCATTAAAACCAGCGACTACCCTAAAGCCATTTGGCAGGGCATCATCTCTATGCGCGGCGCCATTACCATCTTGATTTTGGCATGGATCATCAGCACCGTTGTCAGCGAGATGCACACCGGCGAATACCTCTCCACTTTGGTGGCAGGCAATATCCACGCAGGCTTCCTACCCGTGATTTTGTTTATGCTCGCAGGCGTGATGGCCTTCGCTACCGGCACAAGCTGGGGCACATTCGGCATCATGTTGCCGATTGCCGCCGCCATGGCCGTCAAAGTCGAACCTTCGCTGATTATCCCTTGCATGTCTGCCGTAATGGCCGGCGCCGTATTTGGCGACCACTGCTCGCCAATTTCCGATACCACCATCCTCTCTTCTACCGGCGCACACTGTAACCACATCGACCACGTTACTTCGCAATTCCCTTACGCGCTGACCGTAGCCGCGTCTGCTGCCACAGGCTACCTCGCACTGGGCATGACCGGCTCTGCACCTTTAGGTTTTGTGGTAACCGGCATCGTGATGGTTGTGTTGATTCTGATCTTAAAAGACAAGAAAAAAGCAACTGCCTAATTCAAAACCAATATTCAGACGGCCTGAGATATTCCTACACTCTCAGGCCGTCTGAACATAACGATTATCCAATATATACATTATTCAGGACAAAACAATGAATACGCCTCATCTTCCACGCGGCCCAGTCATGGCCGACGTCGCTGCCTATCATCTGACCGAAGAAGAAAAACAACGCCTGCTCGACCCTGCCGTCGGTGGCGTTATTTTGTTCCGCCGCAACTTTGAAAACGTTTCCCAGCTCAAAGCTTTGGTTCAAGAAATCAAAGCCGTCCGTACACCTGAACTTATCATCGCCGTCGACCACGAAGGCGGACGGGTTCAACGTTTTATTGACGGCTTCACCCGCCTGCCGGCCATGAACGTATTGGGCGAAATTTGGGATAACGAAGGCCAAGAAGCCGCCTGCGCCCAAGCAGAACAAGTCGGCTGGGTTTTAGCAACCGAACTCTCCGCCTGCGGTATCGACCTATCCTTTACGCCTGTATTGGATTTGGACTGGGGTCAATGCGCCGTCATCGGCAACCGCAGTTTCCACCGCGACGCCAACATCGTTACCCAGCTTGCCCTTGCCCTGCAAAAAGGCCTGAACAAAGGCGGCATGAAATCTTGCGGCAAACACTTCCCCGGCCACGGCTTTGTCGAAGGCGACAGCCATCACGTCCTGCCTTGCGACGAACGCAGCCGCGAAGCGCTCGAAGCCGCCGACCTTATCCCCTTCCGCGCACTGAGCCAAGCAGGCATGGCCGCAGTCATGCCTGCCCACGTCGTCTATCCTCAAACCGACAGCCAACCTGCCGGCTTCTCCGAAAAATGGCTGAAACAAATCCTGCGCCAAGAAATCGGATTTAACGGCGTTATCTTTTCAGACGACCTAACCATGGAAGGCGCATGCGGTGTCGGAGGTATTAAAGAACGCGCCCGCCTTTCTTTTGAAGCAGGCTGCGATATTGTGCTGGTGTGCAACCGTCCTGACTTGGTAGATGAATTGCGAGACGGTTTCCATGCGCCGGAAAACGCCGATTTGGCAGCACGTTGGCAATACATGGCCAACACATTAACCGTACAAGAAGCTGCCGACATCATGGCAACCGAAGCATTCCAAGCCGCCCAACAGGCAACTGCCAAACTGGCAACGCCCAAAGACATCGCAGGCGGTGTCAAAGTCGGCGAAGCATTCTGATTCAAGGCCGTCTGAAACATTGACGGCAAATAAAAAAGGAAGACTTGAAAAAGTCTTCCTTTTTTTGATTCAAACCGATTAGCGGTGTTGCGGATTGTAACGGCTTTCCAATCGCAGGAATACCCAGCCCAAGAAAGTTGTCATCAAGAGATAAATTAGCGCAATAGTATAAAGTGGTTCTTCATAAATGTAATAGCGTCCGCTAATCGTTTTTTGCACATAAGTCAGCTCCGCCACAGCGATAACGGACAAAAGCGAGCTGTCTTTCAAGAGCGTAACAAATTCGCTCGCAAGTGGCGGCAGCATACGACGTAAAGCCTGAGGAAGAATCACATAACGCATCGCCTGCGAATAACTCAAACCCAGCGAACGCGCCGCTTCCATCTGACCGCGATCGATAGACTGGATGCCAGCTCGAAAAATCTCGCAGATATACGCGCCGGAGTTGGCGATCAAGGCAAGCGAACCGGCAACCAGTGCGCCATAAGAATTTCGAAAGACCTTCGCCTCGTTGCCGTTCATCAGCAAACCGTCGGTAGGATGGACGAAAAACGGGAACCAGACGTAAGCCCAAATCACAATCTGCACAAACAGCGGCGTACCGCGGAACAGCGTTACATAAAGCAGCGAAAACTTACGCAAAACCCAAGCCAAGGCACGCATCGGCGCACCCGCCTTTTCCAGATAAATCATCCGCGCCAATGCCAACAGCAACCCCAAAACCGAACCGCCTGCCGTTGCAACCACCGTCAGTCCCAGCGTCGTCAATGCGCCGTAAAAAAACATCCAGCGGTATTCATAAATAATGTCAAAACGAAAATCCATAAACCTTCCGTCGGTCAAAATCGGTAACTAATCCGAATATTTTTTAAAATGAAGCTTGATATTTTACAAGAAAATACATTGCTTGAACGGTTTTTTGTTAAATTATTCCGCCCAACCCTGCTTTTTTTACATTTCTAATGAATTGACACCCCTTTTCATCTTTGCCCATATAGGACATTTTCCGTATAAAAAACAAAGCGCAAACCCGAGACAAAATTGACCGAAACACAAAAACAGCGGATAATCCGCCCATTCTTCAAACATCTTTCAGACGGCCTTCCCTCTTCCCTTGAGGGCCGTCTGAAAACATTTTAAAAAGCATAAAACATGAAAGCACCCGAACTCTTATTGCCTGCAGGCGGCCTCGAACGTATGCGCGCCGCCTACGATTACGGCGCAGATGCCGTTTACGCTGGCAGCCCGCGTTACTCCCTGCGCGCCCGCAACAACGAATTTGCCAAACTCGACGTTCTCGAGCAAGGCATTAAAGAAGCGCACGAGCGCAACAAAAAATTCTTCCTGACCGTCAATACGCTGCCGCACAACTCCAAACTCAAAACCTTTGTTTCCGATATGGAGCCCTTGATTGCCATGAAGCCCGACGCGCTGATTATGGCGGATCCGGGTTTAATCATGACCGTGCGCGAAAAATGGCCGGAAATGCCGATTCACCTGTCTGTTCAGGCAAATACCACCAACTACTGGGGCGTAAAATTCTGGCAGAACATCGGCGTCGAACGCATCATCCTGTCGCGCGAATTGAGCATGGAAGAAATCGCTGAAATCCGCCAAGAATGCCCCGACATCGAACTCGAAGTCTTCATTCACGGCGCATTGTGCATCGCCTACTCCGGCCGCTGCCTGCTCTCCGGCTATTTCAACCACCGCGACCCTAACCAAGGCACCTGCACCAACTCCTGCCGTTGGGATTACAAGGTTCACAACGCCACTGAAAGCGATGCAGGCGATGCCCAACTTCTGCAAGGTTTCAACTTTGAAAAAGCCCAAGAAGAAGCCAACCAAAACTTTGAAGGCATCAACGGTCAAAAACGCCATCCCTACGCCGACAAAGTTTTCCTGATTGAAGAGTCCAACCGTCCGGGCGAAATGATGCCGATTATGGAAGACGAACACGGCACCTACATCATGAACTCCAAAGACCTTCGCGGCATTGAAGTGGTTGAGAAACTGGCCAAAATCGGCGTGGACAGCCTCAAAGTCGAAGGCCGCACCAAGTCGCTTTATTATGTTGCACGCGTGGCCCAGTCCTACCGAAAAGCGATTGACGATGCCGTTGCAGGCCGTCCGTTTGATTACAGCCTGTTGAGCGAACTCGAAGGCCTTGCCAACCGCGGCTACACCAGCGGCTTCCTCGAGCGCCACCAAACTCAGGATTACCAAAACTACCTGACTGGCCACTCCATCGCCAAACAAAGCCAATATGTCGGCCACGTTACCGAAATTGATGAAAACGGCTGGGCAACAATCGAAGTCAAAAACCGCTTTGCCATCGGCGACTCACTCGAAATCATCCACCCGAGCGGCAACCAAACCATCAAATTGGAACAAATGACCCGCAAAGGTCAGCCTGTCGATGTTGCACCCGGCAACGGCATTCAGGTCAAAATCCCCAATATGCAGGGCAAAGAAAAAGCTTTGGTTGCGCGGATTATGAATCCTTAAGCATCAACAAAATAAAGGCCGTCTGAAAGTTTCAGACGGCCTTTTAAAATTATCTATGCTGTTTTAAGCCTGTTCTTGCAATACGGCAGCAATCAATTCTTCCGCACCATCATCCGCCAGTTTTTTGGCGACAGCACGACCCAAAGCATCGGCGTATTCGGCAGGGGCTTGCGCGTCTGCCTGCAAAATAACCGAACCGTCAGGATGACCGACCAAGCCGCGCAAGGTCAGCAAGCCATTTTCTTCAGTGCAATATGCGGCCAGCGGCACTTGGCAACTTCCGCCCAAAGCGCGCGCCAACGCGCGTTCTGCCGTAACGCAGGCGTGTGTGGTATCGTGGTTCAACGGCTTTAAGACTTCGTACAAATCTTCGCGATGCGCTGCAATTTCAATACCCAATGCACCTTGTCCGGCGGCAGGCAGACTGTCGGATTCCGACAAAATCATGCGAATGCGTTCGTCCAATTCCAAACGCTGCAAACCGGCGGCGGCCAAGATAATCGCGTCGTACTCGCCATTATCGAGTTTGGACAAACGGGTTTGCACATTGCCGCGCAAAGGTTTGATAACCAAATGCGGATAGCGCGCACGCAACTGGGCTTCGCGGCGCAGGCTGGATGTGCCTACAACGGCACCTTTGGGTATTTCTTCCAAACGCGCGTATTGGTTGGACACAAACGCATCAAACGGATTGGCGCGTTCGCCGATGGCCGCAAGCGCGAAACCTTCAGGCAAATCCATCGGCACGTCTTTAATCGAATGCACGGCCAAGTCGGCTCGACCATCATACAAAGCCTGTTCCAACTCTTTGACAAACAAGCCTTTACCACCGACTTTTGACAAAGTTCTGTCCAAAATCTGGTCGCCGCGCGTGGTCATGCCCAAAATCTCGACTTCGCAATCGGGATACAGGGCTTTCAGACGGCCTTGGATATGTTTTGCCTGCCACATGGCAAGCAGGCTTTCGCGACTGGCGATAACGAGTTTTTTCGGGTTCATAATGGTTGCCTGAAAGATGGAAAACGGCATGAAGTCTATCATATTTTGGGCGGTTTTTCAGACGGCATGGGGGTGAATATGTTATATTTACGCCTAAAAACTAAATTTTCCGGACAACATGAAACGCGCCAAACAATATCCTTTTTTATCCTTACAGCGGCAACGTTTTCATCTGAACTTTGAAAACGCTTCTTCCGCCGCCAACCTTCCTTCAGAGAACGACTTCTACCGCTGGGCGTGGTCTGCCTTGAAAAACGAATACCGCCGCGCCGACATCAGCCTGATTCTTCTCGACGAAGAAGAGGCCCGCGCTTACAACCGCGACTACCGAGGCAAAGATTACGCCACCAATGTATTGAGTTTCGCGCTCAACGAAGGTGAAATCCTGCCCGACCAGTTTTCAGACGGCCTGTATGGCGATTTGGTAATTTGCCCACAAGTGGTTTTGAAAGAAGCCGCCGAACAAGGCAAAACACCCGAACAGCATTTTGCCCACCTGACCATACACGGTACTTTACACCTGATGGGCTACGACCACATCGAAGACGATGAAGCCGAAATAATGGAAGCCGAAGAAATCCGCCTAATGCTGGCGGCAGGCTTCCCCAACCCCTACCAAGAGGACGAATATTAAAATGGACGGTACGCAGTCGAAACCAAAGTTTTTCGAACGCCTGATCTCCCGACTTGCCGGCGAGCCCGACTCCGCCGAAGACGTATTGACCCTGCTGCGCCAAGCGCACGAGCAGGAAGTTTTTGACGCCGACACACTGACCCGGCTGGAAAAAGTATTGGACTTTGCCGAGCTGGAAGTGCGCGACGCCATGATTACGCGCAGCCGCATGAACGTATTGAAAGAGAACGACAGCATCGAGCGCATCACGGCCTACGTCATCGAAACCGCCCATTCGCGTTTCCCTGTCATTGGTGAAGACAAAGACGAAGTCTTGGGTATTTTGCACGCCAAAGACCTGCTCAAATATATGTTCAACCCCGAGCAGTTCCACCTGAAATCCGTCTTGCGCCCTGCCGTTTTCGTCCCCGAGGGCAAATCACTGGCCTCCCTTTTAAAAGAGTTCCGCGAACAACGCAACCACATGGCGATTGTCATCGACGAATACGGCGGCACATCCGGCCTGGTAACCTTTGAAGACATCATCGAGCAAATCGTCGGTGACATCGAAGACGAATTTGACGAAGACGACAGCGCCGACAATATCCATGCCGTTTCTTCCGAACGCTGGCGCATCCACGCCGCAACCGAAATCGAAGACATCAACGCCTTTTTCGGTACGGAATACAGCAGCGAAGAAGCCGACACCATCGGCGGCCTGGTCATTCAAGAGTTTGGACATCTGCCCGTACGAGGCGAAAAAGTCATCATCGGCAGCCTGCAATTTACCGTCGCGCGCGCCGACAACCGCCGTCTGCACACCCTGATGGCCACACGAATTAAAGAAAACACGGATAAACCATGATTATTCTGGATCACGTCTCCAAACACTATCAAACACGCGACAACAAAGACTTTGTCGCCGTCGAGCCGACCAGCCTCGAAATCAAACAGGGAGAAATCTTCGGCCTGATGGGCTATTCCGGCGCAGGCAAATCCACCCTGCTGCGCCTGATTAACTTATTGGAACGTCCGGATACAGGTACCGTCAGCGTATGCGGCCAAGAGCTGACCGCGCTCAACGCCACGCAACTGCGCCACGCCAGACAAAACATCGGCATGGTGTTCCAACAGTTCAACCTATTGAGCAACCGTACCGTTGCCGAAAACGTCGCCTTTCCTTTAGAAATTGCCAAATGGCCGTCTAAAAAAATCCAAGCGCGTGTTGAAGAATGTTTGGAAATCGTTGATTTGCAAGACCGTGCCAACCATTACCCGTCCCAACTTTCCGGCGGTCAAAAACAACGTGTCGGCATTGCCCGCGCGCTGGCGCCGCAACCTCAAGTCATCCTCGCCGACGAACCTACTTCCGCCCTCGACCCTGCCACTACGCGCAGCGTTTTGAAGTGTTTGGAAGACATCAACCGACGTTTCAACGTAACCATCGTCATCGTTACCCACGAAATGAGCGTTATCCGCCGCCTGTGCGACCGTGCCGCCCTCTTGGACAAAGGCCGTCTGCTGGAAATCGTTGAAGTACACGGCAACCAAATCCATGCCCAATCCAAAATCGGGCAAGAGCTGATTCGAGAGGACTAATATGGCAGATTTAACATTTGAAAGTGCTGTTGCGACCATCGTCAGCATGAAGGGCGAAATTATCCAAGCCTTGGGTGAAACCTTTATTATGGTCGGCCTATCAACTACTTTCGCCGTTATCTTCGGTACGATTTTGGGCGTATTGCTGTTTGTGACGTCAAGTCATCAGTTGCACTACAACAAACAGCTGAATTTGTTTTTGGACAACCTGGTCAACCTAATGCGCGCATTCCCTTTCGTCATCCTGATGATTGCCATGATTCCTGTTACTCGCGCCATCATCGGCACGACCATCGGCCCGGTGGCCGCCTCATTGGTATTGAGCGTATCCGGCCTGTTCTACTTCGCCCGTCTGGTCGAGCAAAACCTGCGCGAAGTACCCAGAGGCGTGATTGAAGCGGCCTCCGCAATGGGTGCTTCCCCCATGAGCATCATCTGCAAAGTGCTTTTGAATGAAGCGCGCGCAGGTATGGTTTCCAGCATTACCGTACTGGCTATCGGCCTTCTGTCGTACAGCGCGGCGGCAGGTATGATTGGCGGCGGCGGCTTGGGCGACCTTGCCATCCGTTACGGCTACTACCGCTATCAAATGGAAGTCATCATTTTCATCGTCGCCATCCTGGTTTTACTCGTTATCCTGATTCAAGGTATCGGCAACAGATTGGCGCGCAAACTGGACAAGCGTTAAGCAAACAGGCCGTCTGAAATGGACTTACTATTTTTCAGACGGCCTGTTATCTATTTAGGGCATATATTTCAAATAAATTTACAAAAAACGTCCTCATATTTCCAAAATAGATTTACAATCCCTCTTTTTTTAACGGCGGCAGATTGAGGCCGTCTGAAACCGTTTTATCATCCATCAGGAGCAAAATATGCAAATCAACACATTCTTCAAAACTCTTTCAGCCGCTGCGCTCGCCATCGTACTGGCTTCCTGCGGCGGTCAAAAAGACAGCGCGCCTGCTGCTTCTGCCGCTTCTTCTGCCGACAACGGTGCAGAGAAAAAAGAAATCGTCTTCGGTACAACCGTCGGCGACTTCGGCGATATGGTAAAAGACCAAATCCAACCGGCTTTGGAGAAAAAAGGCTATAAAGTCAAACTGATCGAGTTCACCGACTATGTGCGCCCCAACCTTGCTTTGGCTGAAGGCGAATTGGACATCAACATCTTCCAACACAAACCTTATCTGGACGACTTCAAAAAAGAACACAAACTGGACATCGTTGAGGCCTTCCAAGTACCGACCGCACCTTTGGGCCTGTACCCTGGCAAACTGAAATCTTTGGACGAAGTGAAAGACGGCGTCAGCGTTTCTGCACCTAACGACCCATCTAACTTTGCCCGTGCATTGGTTATGTTGAACGAATTAGGCTGGATTAAACTGAAAGCCGACGTTGATCCGCTGACTGCCTCTAAAAACGATATTGCCGAAAATCCAAAAAACATCCAAATCGTAGAACTTGAAGCCGCCCAACTGCCGCGCAGCCGTGCCGACGTTGACTTTGCCATCGTTAACGGCAACTACGCCATGAGCAGCGGCATGAAACTGACCGAAGCCCTGTTCCAAGAGCCAAGCTTTGCCTACGTTAACTGGTCTGCCGTCCGCACTGCCGACAAAGACAGCCAATGGCTGAAAGATGTAACCGAAGCCTACAACTCTGACGAGTTCAAAGCCTACTCACAAAAACGCTTTGCCGGTTACAAATATCCTGCGGCATGGGGTGAAAACGCAGCAGCAGGTGCTCAAGCCGAAGCCGCCTCTACTGCTTCTGCAACCAAATAAGTAACTTTTTGAAAAAAGGCCGTCTGAACATTCAGACGGCCTTTTTCTATCATCACTCACAAAGTCAAAATTATTTTTTACTGATAACAATCGCTTACATAATTTCTTATATCAAACCGAATCAACTGTTGTAAAAACATTCAATAAAAATCCATGTTTTTATTCAATATAATCAACCACTAAATAAATTATTCTACTTTTTTATAATATTCACTGGTAATGTTCCGCTTATCCTGATATTATACCGCTTATCTAAAGACAACCGGTTATCTGCATTTTAGACCGTTCATCTAAAGTGCTTTAAACCACTTTGTCGGATTTTCCCATAATGTTGTGTTTCTCCGTTTCAAAGGGGTTTGAGCGGTCGAAATATCGTTTTGCTTAGATATTAAAGCTTCGTGCTTTGAAATGAGTGAATTTTTGTTTTAAGTGTCGTAATCTCTTGCTAATTACTCCCAACTGCAAGAGTTTCAGGGTTGCCCCTTGGGCAGCCCTTCTTTTTTTATATTTCATTATTTCAATATCTTAGACTTTTCCTTATTCATATATTCAAACCAACTGACAAAACCATTCTTTTTCTCAATCTCAAATCTTCTTCAATTCATTATTCGGCATCACCAGCCAAACCTGTGCCTTTTTAACTTGGGCCGCTGCTCGGATAGCCGCTTCATCCATAATAGAAAATGCGGTAGAAAAAGCATCGGCAACTGCCGCACTTTCCGCCATAACGCTCATGCTTTTATAGCGCGGCTGGCTTCCGCCTGTGCGCGGATCAAAAAGATGGGTAAATTTGCCTGCCTCGTCCATTACCGTGCCATAGCCGCCTGATGTGGCAAACGCTTGATTTTTCATAGCAATGGTGGTCAGGATTTGGTCTTCTTGGTCAGGATTGCGGATGCTGACATTCCACTCGCGCTGGTTGGCATTATCAAAGCCGTAAATCTCCCCCATATCAATCAATGCCTGAGAAACGCCTTGCTGCTTCAACAATTCAGCTACTTTGTCGGTGATATAGCCTTGGGCAATGCCGTTAAGCGACAAGCCCATGCCTTTTTGGGCAAAACGGATTTCTTTGGTATCAAAATCGACTTTGTTGAAATCCACTAATTTGAGCGTGTCTTTGATACTGCGTTCAGATGGCGGCGTTTCGGTTTTTGGGTTTCGCCTGAAATGATCGGCATACAGATTCCACAATGGCTGAATGCTAGGATCAAACGCACCCTGCGTCAGCTGATGGATATCTCGGCTGATACTGAGCAGCTGCAAAAAATCGGATGGCGGATTTTTCAGACGGCCTTCTCGGTTTAAACGGCTGATCAGGCTGTCGTCCCGATACAGGCTGAAGATTTTTTCCAACCGTGAAACTTCTGCCAATACTTTGTTGACCAATATTTCTGCCTGCTTGCGTTCAACGCCGAACAAACGCAACTCCGCGCCCGAACCCAATGCAATGCCTCTCCAAATAACTGGCTGCTCTTCTTGATTTGGGCTGGTTGGATGAGTCGGTCGATTGGTTTTGCGGCTGATGGCAAAAGGAATACCGACACCGACGGCAAGTGTGGCGGTGATGGCAATGAAGCGGCGACGCGTTAAAGGAGTAGACATGGAGTATTCCTTGGATTTTTTATTTTTACATTGCAAGCCTGCATCATTAAATATCAATCGGCAAGCCTTCAACACAAAGGCCGTCTGAAACTGTTTCAGACGGCCTTTTATTGATTGTTTTATTTGAAAATGTATTCGTCGGGCATCTCTGCAAAACCGACTACTCTGCCGCCTTTTTCTTTGGCGAATTTTTCAGCCTGAGCCTTGTCGGCAAACGGAAGCGCATCTTCCGCACCCATGCCGCCGATAAAGCTGCTTTCAATAACGTAATAGGCCTTTTTCGCATCTATCCATTCAGTGTCGGCATTGGGTTTTTCCCAATCTTTGACTTTACCCATATCGGTAACATAGATGGCATGAATGCCTTTAGGCTCTTCGGGCAGTTTGGTGTAGCCAAACATCTGCTTTATGGTGGAAAACCAAACCGGTTTGTCAGGTTTGCCGTTCAAGAAGATTTGCGCTTTAGGGCCGTTGTGTTCGGTCAAATTCATGCTGCAGTAATGACCGACTGCGCTGTCGCTGATTTGTTGGGGCGCAGGCGGAGGGCTGTTGTCCTGCTTGCTGCAGGCTGCCAATGCGATGAGTGTGAAGGTTGTCAATAATATTTTTCTCATATTTGTCGCTTTCCGAAAATCCAGGCGGCTAAAATCAAAGGAATGATAACCCATAATACCTGAGCCGTCAGCAAAATAGGCATACTCAGGCTGATTTGTTCGCTCAAACCCGCCATGCCGGCATACATGGCTGTATTTTCGTAACCCGTCAGGTTCAGCAGGCGATAAATGTCTGCGGGGTTGAACAAAAGAACGGTTTCCACTACAGGCGCGGTAATGACTTGTTCGGTATCGGCAACCAAAACACCCAAAAGCGCCATATCGAAAATCACCACAAAAAACAACCATACGCCGATGGCGATACCGGCGGCGGTACCGCGTTCTTTAACTTTTGCGCTGATCAAATAGCCCATGGACAAAAAGGCTGCGCCAAGAATCACGCTGGCAGCAATCAAGAGGGCGAAAGGCTGCCATGCGGCAATATCAAAACCGCCGTTGGCAAGCTGAAGGGTAATACCTGCCAATCCGTAGCCTGCCGTGGTAGCAAGGGCAAGAATGATGAGGTGGCCGATAAATTTACCGGCAAGGATTTGGTTGCGCGAGATGGGGTAACTTAGCAGCAACGCCATTGTACCGCGCTCGATTTCGCCAATCAGTGCATCATAAGAGAGCAACATCGCAATCAGCGGAATCAAGAAGATAGACAGGCTGGACAGGCTGACTACAGTTACCGTCAAGGGATCAACCTTGACCGAACCGGTAGGCGAGCTGCCGAGAAAGCCTAATGACAGTGCCAATGCGGCAAGCAAAAGTGCGGCGGCAAGAACCCAACGGTTGCGCAGGCTGTCGCGGACTTCTTTGCCGGTAATAATCCAAACGGGGTTCATACGTCTTCCCTCTTCAAGAATTGCGCGTACATATCGTCAAGTGTAGGCGTGTGGATATCGATATAGGCAAGACTGCCCAAATCACCCAATTCGCTCAAAAGAGCCATGCGCTCTTCGGCTTTACATTGCGCTTTATACGACAGGCCGTCTGAAAGCGGCTGCCAACGCTCGCTCAACGGACGCGCTTCTTTCAAACGGACATTGACGGTCAGCGGCAGGCCGCTTTGAACATGCAACTCATCCATGCTGCCGTCGGCAACTTTCACGCCGTTTTTCATGACGATGATGCGGTCGGCGTGGCCGTCAAGCTCGGCCAGTGCGTGGGTGCTGAGCAATACGGTCGCACCGCGTCCATTCAGTTCGCGCACGACTTCGTAAAACATTTGGCGTGAAGCCGGGTCAAGGCCTGTGGTCGGTTCGTCAAACAATAAGACTTTAGGCTCACCCAACAAGGCCTGTGCCAAAGCGAGACGCTGGCGCATACCTTTGGAGTAAGTGCCGACACGGCGGCGTGCCGCTTGAGAAATGCCGACACGCTCGAGCAATTCACGGTTTTTACTCAGGGGCTGTTTTTTAAGTTTGGCATAGAAATCCATGGTTTCGATACCGGTCAATGAAGGGTGCAATGCAACCGTTTCAGGCAGGTAACCGATTTGGCTGCGACGCTGCGCGCCTGCTTTACTGCCGGTCGGCTCTCCCAAAAGCATCACTTCGCCCTTGGTCGGCGTAATCAGGCCGAGTATCAGCTTCATAATGGTAGATTTGCCTGCACCGTTGTGTCCTGCCATGCCGACGCTCTCGCCTGCCTTGAGAACCAGATCGACTTGGTTGACGGCCTTTTGGCTGCCAAACTGCTTGGTCACGTTTCTTAATTCAACGTGGTTGGTACTGCTCATGGATATTCCTCTAGTGAATGTTTCAGACGGCCTTTGATATTAGGCCGTCTGAAAGGTTACATATTGGCATTTCCGCCTGTCAGCGCACCGTTTTCGGCATTACCCCATTCGGATTGGTGCGTTTTTGCTTCATGCAGCAATTCGTCCTTCATGGCTTCGTATTTGGTTGTCGTTTTATTACGGACAGGGTTCATCAAAGGCTTGCTATCAATTACGCCACCAGGCAGGATGGCGGGAAATTGCGATTGCGCCCATTTGACAATGCTGATGGCAGGGCTGTTCATCAATAACCGGGCGACGGGTGCGCGCCAGATGATTTGGTCGATAATCCCGTTGGGACGGTAGGCACTGTCGCCGAAGCCGTCGCCGTCAAGGTCAAAGGCACTGTTATCGCTCCAATAGTTGCCGCGACCACCCTCGCCCCAATCGAGGAAGCGGGTGCTGACATATTTAACCTGGCTTTCGTTGTTAATAAATGAATTTTCGTACAGGGTTGTGCCTTCGATGGCTGCGGTGAAGTGGATACCGATTTGGCAGTTCTCGAAATGATTGGCAAAGATTTTATCGTAGTTGGCATTGTAGGCAAACACGCATTTGCCTGCCTTATTGATCACATTATCGTGAATTTCAGAATAATTGACGTAGTTGAGCATAATGCCTTGGTCGCGACTGCCAACGGCAATGTTGCCATACACTTTCAGGCGTTCGGAAAACATCAGCACATAACCCATATTGTTGCCGACGGAGATATTGTTGCTGACTTCGCTGTCATTGGTGTACATATAATGGACGGCAAAGCGCAAGTCGCTAAAACGGTTGCCTTTGTAGGTATTATGAGTACTGGTATTTGAAAAAATACCGTCACGGCCTTTGGAAATATCGTTATCGACCACTTGCGCACCGGGCGCATTCCAGACGGTTACGCCGTTGCCGCGTTCGTTGACGCGCAGGGTTGCATCGCCGATGATTTTATTTTCCCGCACCATGGATTCTGCCGCACCGTGAATATACACGCCGACGGAATTGTCGATGATGTTGTTATGCTCCACCAGCGCGCGCGTTGCCGTCTCTTCTAAATAGATACCGGCATCCATTGCCGGCAAACTCATGCCGGAATGGGAAACGGTCAGATTGCGCAAAGTTACATCAGGCGCATGAACGGCAACCGTCCTCCCGCTCCGGTCGCCGACAATCTTGGCGGAACGATCGGCAGGGCCTTCGATGGTAATGGGTTTGTCGATATAGAGTTTGGTTTTGTATGTACCGGAGGCAAGCTTGAGCGTATCGCCGGCTTGGGCGCGCGCCAAAGCATCATTGAGATTGTCTTGTGCGGATACGTTGATGACTGCGGCAAAGGCCGTCTGAACCATGCTGCCAAGCAGCAATACGAGTGCGGCACGTTGCCATTTGGAACGATGGATTTGTGTGTGCGTCATAATCATATCTCTGTTTCAGACGGCCTGCTTGCCGCATGATAAACCGATGCGGAAACAGGTATTTTGGTGTTATAGCAAAGCTGCCTGATGATGGCTTTCATTTTGTGGCCATATCGGCCGACAAACAACTTTGCTATAAAGGCCGTCTGAAAGAATGTTTTTTCAGACGGCCTGAAGAATTAAATCATCAAACCGAAATTATTTTGGTTTAACAATCATTTGGCCAGACATTTCCATGTGCAATGCGTGGCAGAACCATTGGCAGTAGTACCAGTGTACGCCTGGACGGACAGCTTTGAAGGTTACAGAAGATGTAGCTTGCGGGCCAATCTCCATAGCAATGCCATAACCTTCCAAAGTAAAGCCGTGAGTCAAGTCTTCAATGGTCTCAACGTTGGTTACATATACGGTAACTTCGTCGCCTTGGTTCACTTCAAATTGAGGAACGCTGTAAGCAGGCGCAACGGCAGTCATGTACACGCGTACTTTGTTGCCTTCACGTACGACTTTGGCAGCTTTTTCCAGCTCAACACCGTCTTTTTGAGCTTGTTCCAAAGCTTCTTGCCAGAACCATGGGTCTTTGCGGTCCCAAGTTTTGCTTGGGTTCACTTTAGACGCAGCAACCAAGCACAAGTCGTGTGGTTCGGCAAAAGTCGGATTGTCATGCACCAGACGCATTTCGTCGCCGGAGATGTCGATCAATTGGTCACACTCAGGTTTCAAAGGACCGGCATTCAAGAAGCGGTCTTTAGAGAACTTGTTCAAAGATACCAACCATTTACCGTCGGCTTCTTTGGTTTCGCCCATGGTAGTGTGGTTGTGGCCCGGTTGATAGTGAACGTCGAGTTTTTGTTTGATCGGATCGATTTTCTCGCCTTTATAGGCTTTAATCGCATCGTCGATGTTCCATTTCACCATTTGGCTGTCGATAAACAATGTAGTATAGGCATTGCCGCGACCGTCAAATGCAGTGTGTAATGGGCCAAGACCCAGTTGAGGCTCGGCTACGACAACATCGCGCTCTTTGATTTTACCTGCAAACAAGTCATCCAGTTTGCTGACATCCAATACGGTAACGGTTGGAGACAGTTTACCGTTGAGCATGATGTATTTGCCGTCAGGGCTTGCATTACAGCCGTGAGGAGAGTTAGGAACCGGGATGTAACGAGTGTATGGAGAGTTGGCTTCCGCACGACCGTCCAACATTTTCACGCCGTTAACTTCTTTGAAGTCGCCTTTTTTGATGCCTTCTTCGATGGCGGCCAGGTTAAATACCACACACCAGTCTTGTTCGTTAGAAGATGCACCTTGTACAGTCAGAGCGCGCTCAGAGTTATAGCAGGTAGAGAAAGAGTATTTACCTTGGTAGTCGGCATCGCCATTATCCAAGTTACCGTCTACCAATACTTGCCATGCGATGTCCATGGTTTCGCCGTTAACTGCAGTATAAACGGCATTCCAAGTTTTAGGATCATCCCATTTGCCTACGCCATCAACAGGAACGATATGCTCACCGTTGGCAAATACGTAGCCAGTTTTCGGATAGCGTTGAGGACGCAGACCGTGAACACCTGAAACGTTTGGAATTTCAACGATTTTATCGGTTTTCATCACATCCAAGCGGATACGGCAAACGCGGTTGTTTGCTTTATCGTTGGCATATGCATAGCGGCCGTCGTAAGTTTGATCGGTAAAAGACAAGTGCGGGTGGTGCAAGTCACCGTTAGGGTAGCAGCGCAGACCGCTGTCTTGCAGGAATTTACGGGTTTCCGGTGTAATTTTTTCATTCAAAATACGCAGGCTCTCGTTGGTACGACCCCAACCGGTAGCGCTGTCCATATTGAATACAGGGATACGCATCAACTCACGCATAGAAGGTACGCCGATCAAGCGCATTTCGCCTGATTGACCGCCTGACAAGAAACCGTAGTATTGGTCAAGCTCGCCTGGACCGACTTCGGAAGTTTGTTTGCCCGGTTCGGCAGAATGAGCAGCGGCTTTTTCGGCAGGTGCAGCACCGGAAGCAGCGGCTTTATCACCCTCGCCGTTAGAGCAACCGGCCAAGCCCAACAAACCGGCACCGGCAATACCTGCACCGGAAGCAGCGGCAGTACCTAAGAATGAACGACGGCTTAAGCCGTTTTGTTCTAATTTTTCGTCTGACATACGACACTCCTTGGATAAAATCCGGCGGCCGATTTTTCAGACGGCCTGCCGATGAAAAATTTTCTAAGTCGGGCTGCCGATACAGCCCTCTTTTTTTATTGATAAATTACTACTTGTCGACACTGATTGCCGATTCTTTTTTAACAAACTGGACAACTTGTTCTTGGGCATTTTGCGTCGCTGCCGCATCATGCTGTTCAGCTTTTGCCGCCGCTTGTTTTTGTTTTTTCTTATTCGTTGCCACTACTTGAGGACAACGCGTATCGTGATG
The DNA here is from genome assembly GCF_001837185.1 of Neisseria sp. HMSC064D07. Lineage (NCBI taxonomy): Bacteria > Pseudomonadati > Pseudomonadota > Betaproteobacteria > Neisseriales > Neisseriaceae > Neisseria > Neisseria sp. HMSC064D07. Next base: position 27,313 of record NZ_KV831704.1, read on the forward strand.
ATACATTACCTGACAATGCAGACATTGGATACATTCGTTCGGATGAATGTCGCCTTCAGGTGCGATTGCCTGTACTGGGCATTCGTGTGTACAAATCTGGCATGGGTTACCGCACATTTTATAACGGCGCAGCCAATCAAACACACGGAAGCGGCCCGGCAATGCAATACCTGCACCCAAAGGACACAGATAACGGCAGAAGAAACGTTCGATGAACAAGCCTGCAATCAGCAAAGCGGCGGCGAACAGAACAAACCACCATTCACGCATGAATTTCAAAATAATTGCAGTTTTGAAAGGCTCAATTTCAGCAAATTTTTCAGCCGTACCCAAATCGTACAGGGAAATTGCCAGCAAAGCGAAGAAAATTACATATTTAATCGCACTCAGACGGGTATGCAACAAGTGTGGCACTGTAATTTGTTTCATACCCAATTTTTTAGCGATACGGTTGGTTAACTCTTGCAATGCACCGAAAGGACACAGCCATCCACAGAATGTACCGCGGTTCCACAACAGCATGGTCGCCGCTGTAAAGAGCCACAGAATGAATACCAGCGGATCCATCAGGAAGAATTCCCAGTGGAACTCAGTCAAAACAGCTGAGAACAACGTCAAAGTATTCACTACCGATAATTGTGCCTGAGCATACCAGCCGATATAAAACAGCGTAAAGGTCAGGAAACAGAGACGGAATCGGTCATACCATTTTTCGTAACGGACAATCCAATCTTGGAACAGGAATACCAACAGAAGAATTGTCAAAGCAATACCGACAACCACGATTTGACCTTGTTTGGCTTTCCAAACCTGTTTCCAAAGTTGGTTGGATACGCCTTCCTCAGCCGTTGCATCTTCTGCAATACCTGTACTTTCTTCTGGAACAGAGGCTGCCGCAGCCACCGGCTCAACCGGTGCACTAATTTCAACCGGCGGTGCTTTAGGATCGTCAACGTAGTAGCCTTTTGGCAATTCATAATCCAAATCGGCAGTTACAAATGCCTTATCATTTACGCTCAATACGCGTTGAATCATCAATTGCAAACGCCATGGTTCAGCACCATCAAATTCCACACCTTCGGGAATAGTGAACCAAGAAACTTCTTTAAATGCAGGCGCACCTTCTGCGGATAAAGCAACTACACGTTCATGTTGCGCATCGGTAAAGCGGAAGCTGGTATCGCCTTGAATCATTTCAATACGGTCAAAGATACCACCGCGGACATAACCCGAACCTTTCCAAGAATAGCGACCCTCGCCGGCCACCATCACGGCTTCTTGGCCAGGTTTCAAACGTTTTTGCAGGTTGTTCCAACCGGCTTCACCTAAAAGGCTTTTACCGATGGAAGGTTGGCTAACCAAGGCAACATACAGATCAATAAATGTATCATTACTATCGCCCTGCTCCGCATGATCTGCCACACCTGCTTTACCGCTTTTCTCAAACAGTTTATTGATTTCGTCGATAGAAATATGCAGATGGCCGACGGCTTTTTGTTCCAAAAGCGCATTCCAAGACTGAATGTCTTGTTTATCAGGATTCACAGCACGACGGGGACGGGTTTGAACCGCAGGCTCATTTGCAGCTTGTTCACCAGAAGCGGCAACAGCACCGGCTTGAGTCGCTTTATCAGTACCCAAATGATATTGATGAATAACCGATTTGACAGAACGCTGAATACTGTCGTTAATCACCATTAACGTTACAGTCGCACCACTGATGATATCACCAGGAGCCACACCAGGTTGAGGCGGATTTTTAATAAAATTTAAGCCGATATATTTGTCGATGAATTTATCGACACGGGATTGCGGGATACCGATCAGCATAATCGGCTCATGGTGTTCAACCAATTTTGCGCCGGCAATAGTGCCATCATTGGCCAAAGCAACCATCGTATCGATCGGTTTGCTCGAATAACCGCGCGTATTGACCACGTCAGTTGTGATATAAACCAAGCCAAGCTGCTCTTCGCCCTTGTACACGCGAGCAACCAAGGGCTTACCTTCAGGCTTACCGTAGCGATCAGCACCGGGGAAAATTTCAGACGGCTGAACTTTTGCCAAGAAATCAGGCAAGCGCTCCGCGTAAGCAGGCAGGCTTACTATCATCATAGAAAATACAGCAAACAGCACAAGGATTCGTTTCCAAATGCCACTTAAGCACTTCATTTCAAGACAGGACATGGCTATTCCCGATATATCGATACTCTAAACACTGATATTATATGAATCATCCATCAGCAATAATTTGATTAAAATCAAGTTTACAAATCTTAAAACCAAATTCTACATGCTAATAATACTTTAGAACTATATTAAACAATCCCATCTTTAGCAGACATGAAACACAGTGAAATCAACCCGATTCAACAAATCTTATTATATTATTAATTTATTTATAATAATACTCAAAACAATTCCCAAAATTCTATTTAGCATATATTAAAGCAGAATACAAAGATTCGATTTTAATTTCAATAGGCCGTCTGAAAATAATCTAAAAACTTTAACCTTCCATTCTTTCAAAACAAAATATATTTTCCACACAAACAAAAAGAGCCTGTATAAAACAGGCTCTTTTTCAGACTAATCTTAAGTCAGATTAGAATTTGTGACGCAGGCCAACAGTACCAGCAGTTTTCTCGTATTTGTTGTCGCCTTTGCCTTCTTTCAACCAGCCGGCAGACAACAGGGCAGAAGTACGTTTAGAGAAGTCGTAGTCAGCACCAACGATAACTTGGTTGTAAGCGCTGTTCTCTTGTTTCACGCCGTTTTCTTTAGCTTTGAAGCCGTGAGCGTAAGAAACACGAGGAGTTACGTTACCGAAGCGGTAAGCAGCAGTTGCACCAACTTCAGTACGTTCATTTTTCTTAGCACCAACTACGTCAGCTTTGAAGCCTTCGTATTGACCTACAACAGCAACCATCAGGTTGTTAGCATCGTAACCAGCAGTCAGACGGTGAGCTTGGTGATCTTTGTAAGTACCAGCAGCCAAAGTTTTATTGTGGTTGAATACTTCCAAGTAATCATCAGTCAAGTCAGCACGTTTAGCATAAGAACCAGCATAGCGACCGAAGAAGCCAGAGTTTTCGTAGTTCAGACCCAAGTCGTAAGATTCACGACTTTTTACGGCATGTACACCTTTGTCGGCAGGGTTAGCATTGTCGCGAGGTTGGTATTGTACGCTTGCGCTGAAACCACCAAATACAGGGGTATCGTAACGTACAGATACTTTACGAGAATCTACACGTTTGATTTTACCCAATTGCAGAGCGTCTTCGTTAGCCACACTAGATTCCCAAGGGTCAAAGCTGTCACTGCTGTCGTTCAGAGCAGTATTCAAGTTACCGGCACGAACTTTACCGAAACCGCCTTCCAAACCCAAGAAAGATTCACGGTTAGCGAAACCAGAGTCACCACCGGCGATAGAAGTTCTTTGTTCAACTTGCCAGATAGCATTCAGGTTGCTACCCAAGTGTTCGTGGCCTTTGAAACCGATGCGAGAGCCGTAGTCAGCAATCTCAGTAGCAGTTTTAGAAGTAGTCTTACCTTCTTTTACTTTAGAAATTTCAACGCCGGCTTTGATTTGACCGTACAGAGTCACATCAGCCATAGCTGCAACAGGCAGAGCTGCCAAAGTCAGAGCAATCAGAGATTTTTTCATTGCTGTATTCCTTTTCTATTGTGAAGAAATAACTTAAGCAGACCAGACAATCCGCTTAGGCTTACATTATCGCTGGAATCAGCGATTCCATGACTGTTACTATAATTGCTCCTCTCTAAAAAAACAAACTTTATTCAATCCATCCCCACTACCCCTGAAACCCAGCAAAGGGAAACACAGCCCCAAAAAGGAAATTTATTATTTAAAATCAATGATAAATTTCTTTTAAAACCAACTGTGCATTTTTACAACACTTTATTAATTTACACATCAATCACGCTATTTTGTTGCTTTTATACCAACAATCCGTCAATTAGGCCGTCTGAAAAACATTACCCGAAACATCCATCCACTCAGGCAGAGGCAGTTTTACCACCCCAAACTCATCGGGATAATCAACGCCTGTTAAATACAGGCCGTCAGACATAAAAGTCGGAGGTGTTTTCAATCTGCTTCTTGCATGAAAGATTAACTGAAATTCATCCACACTGATCCTGCCACTTCCTACATATACCAATGCGCCCATGATATTGCGTACCATATGATGCAAGAATGCATTTCCATGCAAATCAAGGCACAGATAACGAGAAGTTCCACTAATCTTTGTACTATATAGTGTCTTTATAGGGGACTTCGCCTGACATTCAGCTGCTCGAAAGCTGGAAAAGTCATGTTCACCCTCCAACAAGGCAGCAGCCTGCCTCATCAGATTTAAATCTAATTTCAAATGCGTCCACCCTACTCTGCCAACCAATAATGGAGAACGAACCGGTGAGGATTCCAATAAATAACGATAATGGCGGCCATAAGCATCAAATCGGGCATGAAAATGAGATGCAACTTTTTGCGCAACCAACACAGCAACACCATCAGGCAAATGTGCATTGACACCTCGAACCCATGCTTGCTCCGGACGACTTACTGATGTATCAAAATGCACTACCTGAGCAGTTGCATGCACACCCGTATCCGTCCTTCCCGCAACGACGGTATTAATTTGTTCCCCTGCTATTGAAGACAACGCCTGCTCCAAGGCCGTCTGAACAGTCGGCAAATCCCCAGCCTGTTTTTGCCAACCATAAAAACGGCTACCGTCATAAGAGAGGGTCAAAGCCCAGCGCTGCACCAGATGCCCTGTTATATTTCCTTGCTCAGTCATTTCTTATACTTCTTGTAAATTGATATTGTTGCCTACGCTCAAGCAACAAATATTAAAAAGGCGTGATTAACACACGCCTTTCATGTATTTCAGACGGCCTTTATCTGCGAACATCATAATAAAGCTGAAATCTTACCCAACTGACAATAGACTCAGCCAAAATCTTGCTTTTTAATTTACCATAAAAAAGATGCCGTCTGAAACGGCATCTTCATTTGACTGGTACTTATGCGCCAAGTTCTTTCATCAGTTTTTGGGCTTTATGCAGAATATCGCCTTCAGCCTCTTCAATCAGCGCTTGCAATGTTTCTCGAGCCGCTTCAGGATCACCGATTTCGATATACATCTTAGCCAAATCATATTTAGCTTCAAGCGGTGCAGTCATGCCAACTGATTCTGAAACAAAGCCTCTTTCACTATTGCTTTTATCGGCGGCTACTGAAACATCTTCAGCTCCCCATTCCAATGCACCTTCTTCAATCACAAACTCAGAAGCAGCTTCTTCTTTCTCTACTTCTTCTTTGGTTTCTTGAATTTGCAAGTCTTGATCTTGCTTGACCTCGAATGGCAACGCATGACCGTCTGAAGCTTCAGGGGTTTCTACCGTAAACTCGAGTGGCTCTTCATTTCTTGACTCAGAGACTTTTTTCTCTGCCGCCAAATCAAACTCAGCAAATGCATTTGCCTGCTCTTCTTTACGTTCAGGCATAACAACAGATACTGGCTGATACGGATTTTCTGGTTCAGGCTCGTACACGCTTTCCGTTGATTCGATATTATCCCAATCAGCATGGCGACGTTGCTCTGTCTCAACATCATGCGTTACTGCACCTGAAAGAATACCTGCCTGACTATTGTCAATCTTACCCAAATCAAGTTTGACATCATTAATATTGGAAGATTCTTCTACTTCATTGATAACCACATCATCTTCAAAATCGTCTTCAATCAGCAGGCCGTCTTGAGTTTTTTCAGACGGCGTTACTTTAGTTGCAGCAACCGCAGCAGCTGAAGCAGCAACATTTTTCTGTACAGCCTCCTCTTTATCCTTACGGCTTACAGGTGCCGCTTCTGGCTCGTCTTTACGTTTACCGGCAGCTTTCAACAACAACCAAACAGCAATAAGGGCTGCACCGCCTGCCAACAACCATTTCCATAAATTGCCGTCTGATTCGCTTTCTGTTTGCTCCGCAACAGAATCAGTGGTTGCAACAGGCTCAGAAGCCACTACGTTCTCTTGAGCATCAGAAGCCATAGCTTCTTGAATATCGGACGTAGGAACAGTCGATGCGGCATTTTCATTAACTGCCGCAGATGCTGCTTGTTCTGTTTGTTCAGCTGAAGCTTGTTTTACTTCTTCCTGTTGTTGTGTATTTACGCCAGCATCTTTGACCTGAGCTTCAGTTTGAGCCTCAGGCTGAACAACAGGTTTTTCTGTTTTAGCCTCTGTTGTATTAGCGGTTTCATTGGCTTTTTCTGTTGCCGTATTAGTTTTAGCAGGAGCAGAAGCAGCCAAACGTTGCAATTCGCTACGGTTTGGAATATTCAGCACCTTACCTGCCAACATACGGTTGGCATTATTATCGATAAACACATCCGGGTTGGCATTTACCAAAGCCTGGATGGTTTGATCCAAGGTCATACCTTGCGGACGGATGCTGGACGCAATGGCAATCAGGGTTTCACCCGTACGCACCAAATGCTGTCTACCTGAACGTGCAGCCATGTCGTTTTTAGCAGGGGCCGTCTGAACTTGTTTTTTCTCAGCCTTACGCTGCACATCCTTACGCGCTTGAATTGCCTGATTACCTGCTGCTTTATTATTTTTCGTTGCAGGCTGTTGGGCATTGCGCATCGGCTCGGAGGATTGAGATTCAGCAGCCGGACGAGTACGAACAGATGCAGCATCTTTAGAATCATATCCGGCCGGATCGATAATAGCGGTGTATTCACGCGATTGCGCGCCAACACCTACTTGGAAAACCAAAACAGGATCTTTGATGGCTTTAGAGGAACGAATGGTAACGACTGCCTTATCGCCTGATTTGCGTACCGCCGCGCGCAAATTACCATTTGAAATAGTGGCCTTACCGCCATTAAGCAGAGCCTGAGCTTCCTCGCCAGTCACAGTGATACTGCCTGTAAAAGGCTCACCCAAATGAGATTGAACGTTTAAGCCACCCAAACCTGCAGAGGCACTGAGCGATGTCATTAAAGCGATAGAAGCTGTAATTAATTTAATATTGTGATGTTTTTTCAAAACTGATCCCCTGTTCGGAAATTATGGTACTGACCAATGTGCGCGCATTTAACCATATATTTACTAGATATTACGTCATGATATATTTTTAACCCATTCCTGCCAAGCAATAGAGGCTATTCAGCCTAAAATTCCTTAGCAAATCTATTACTTTTGCATGCTTGTGTTTCTTTTTTACAAATTTCGCCAACCCAAAACAAATATTTCATATGGATATATGTGGTATTAAAGTCATAAGGAAAGGTGCAAAAAAACACATCTGCCTGTATGATTAGCATTTACTCAATTAGTTTCATCATTAACATATGAAAGTTTTGAGCGACTTATTCGCCGTATTCTTATTTTTCATCACATACATCATCACCAAAGACATGATTGCCGCAACGACTGTTGCGGTTATAGTCGGTATTGCCCAAGCTGCGCTGACCTTTTGGAAACACCGCAAGCTGGACACCATGCAATGGATCAGCCTGATTTTGATCGTCTTTTTTGGCGGTGCAACGATTTTACTGAAAGACAACCGCTTCATCATGTGGAAACCGACCGTTCTGTTTTGGATTGGCGCAATCGTCATGCTGTTTAGTCATCTTGCCGGTAAAAACGGGCTAAAAGCCGTGATGGGTAAAGAAATGCAGCTTCCTGATTTTGTATGGACGCGCCTGACTTATGCATGGATTGGCTTCCTGATTTTTATGGGGGCTGCCAATCTCTTTGTCTTTACGTATTTTCCAGACCAATGGGTCAATTACAAATTGTTCGGCACATTGGGTTTCACAATCATTTTTTCTATCGCACAGGGCATGTATCTGATGCGTTTCCAGCCTAAGGAGGATCAATAATGGAATATTTCATGCTTTTGGCCACTGATGCCGAAGATGTCCACGAAGCACGCATGGCAGCCCGCCCTGCTCATTTGGCACGCTTGGAAGAATTGAAAGCGCAAGGCCGTCTGCTGACTGCCGGCCCCAATCCTCTACCAGACAATCCGGAACGCGTTTCCGGCAGCCTGATTGTGGCTCAATTTGAATCTTTGGACGCAGCACAAGAATGGGCTGAACAAGACCCTTACGTCGATGCTGGCGTATACGCAGAAGTATTGGTTAAACCCTTTAAAGCCGTGTTCAAATGAGCAATATGCGTCAAATTATCGAGGAACGCCTGCAGGCGCTTGAGCCTGAATTCTTTGATTTTGAAGATGAAAGCCATCTGCATGCCGGCCATGCCGGCAATAAAGGCGGCGGGCATTACGCCATAGTGGTGGTCAGCAACGCATTCGAAAACATTGGCCGCCTCCAGCGGCAACGTATGATTAAGCAGCTTTTGCAGGACTTGTTTTCAGACGGCCTGATTCATGCACTCAGTATCAAAGCAACCACGCCGGACGAATACTTCCATTAAGATTACTGCCCAAACTTTGATTTCCAATCATTAATTTAAAAGAGAAATACGATGAAAAAAACCTACTTTGCTTCAACCTTGATGCTTGCCCTGGCTTCCGGCACCCTGTTTGCCCAAACTTTGGTCACCGTAAACGGCCAAGCCATCGACAGCAGTGTTATCGATGACCAAGTTGCTTCCGTGCGCGCCAGCAACCCGAACGTTCAAGACACGCCTGAATTGCGTCAAATGCTGACTGAACGCCAAGTTATCAGCACTGTTGTGACCCAAGAAGCCAAAAAATTAAAACTGGATCAAAGCGCTGAATTCAAAGCTGCATTGGAGCAAGCGCGTGCCGATGCCGCCAAGCAAGGTGCAGATAAAAAAGCCACATTCAAAACCGAATGGGCAGTTTTCGAAAATGATTTGTTAGGCCAAGCTTTCGCGGCGCATATCGTCCGTCAATATCCTGTTCAAGAAAAAGATGTCAAAGCCGCTTACAACGACTTCAGCAACTTCTATAAAGGTACTCAGGAAGTCCAATTGGGCGAAATCGTAACCGACAGCAGCAGCAATGCCCAAAAAGCCATTGCCGATTTGGACGCGAAAAAGAACTTTGTTTCGGTATTGAACCAATACTCAATTGACGAAGCGGCCAAAAAAGCTGGCGGCATCCCTAAAGCTTATGTTCCGCTTAAAGATTTACAAGAATCAGCGCCTCCGCTTTACGCAGCTATCAAAGACCTGAAAAAAGGTGCGCACACTAAAACGCCGCTGCAAAACGATAATCTGTACGCCGTTTTCTACGTCAATGACCGCCGTAATGTTACCGTGCCTTCTTACGAAGCCGCTAAAAACGAGATTGGCAGCGACTTACAGGCAGCCCGTGTTGATGCGGCCATTCAATCATTGCTGAAAAAAGCCAGCATCAAAGTCAACAAATAATATAACGTGCCCGCCGTGATGGCGGCGGGCAATAAGGAACTCACATGAACATCAAGCCCAAAACTGCCGTTTTGGCTATCCTCGCCCTATCAACCGTCGGCTTGGCAACCGCCAAAGCACCTGAAATCGATCCCGCGCGTATCGACAGCATGGTCGCCGAAGTGTTGAGACAGGCCGATCAACGTCCCAACCAGACTGCCAAACCTGATGGTCAGGCAATCCGCAAAGATGTGATTACACGTTTGCAGACTTTGGAAATTTTGAAAAATGAAGCCATCAAAGCCGGTTTGGACAAAGATGCAGAAGTGCAGAATCAGTTTAAAAACGTTGAAGCTGAGTTTTATGCCAACCAATACGCTGCTTATCTAGAACGTCAAACTGTGGTTGACGATGCCGAGTTGCGCCGTTTCTACGACCAGCAAACACGCATTATCAAGCTGCAACAAGTCAGCTTTGCTTCAGCCGACGAAGTACGCGCAGCGCAAGAACTGCTGCTCAAAGGCTTATCATTTGAAGAACTGATGAAACGCTATCCCAACCCCGAACAAGAGTTCGATGGCTTCATCTCTCCACAGCAGCTTCCTCCTCAACTGGCTACCGCTTTTGCCAACATGAACCGAGGCGATGTAACACATGAGCCGATTCAAATGGAAAACCGTTTTTATCTGTTTAAACTCAGTGCAGTAGAGCATGATCCGAATGCCGAACCTTTCGAGCTGGTACGCAACCAAATTGCCCAAGCAGTTAAACGGCAAAAAGTTAATAATCAGATCGAACGTATCTTGAAAGAAAACGGCATTAATCCGTAAATTGATTCAATGGTTTCAGGCCGTCTGAAACCATACTCCAACCCAAAGGGCGTGTCTTTTACGCCCTTTTTTACAAACTTTTTTTATTCAAAAACATCATGCGCGCCGTTATTCAAAAAGTTACCCAAGCCAAAGTTGACGTTTTGTCCGAAAACTCCCGCGAAACCTGCGGCAAAATCGACAACGGATTTATGATATTGCTCGGTGTTACCCACGCCGATACGGAAGCAGACGCCAAATACATTGCGGATAAAACCGCCAACCTGCGCATCTTTGAAGACGAAAACGGCAAATTAAATTTATCGCTCAAAGATGTCGGCGGCTCGATATTACTGGTTTCCCAGTTTACCCTTTACGCTGATGCGCGCAGCGGCCGCCGCCCTTCTTTCTCCAATGCCGCGCCTGCAGAGCAAGCGGACAAGCTTTATCAATACACCGCGCAACTTTTGCGCGAACATGGTTTGACAGTCGAAACCGGAAGATTCCAAACCCATATGCAGGTTTCCCTTTGTAATGACGGGCCGGTTACCTTATTGCTTGATTCGCAAAAAACATTCTAAATCTCATCAAAAAAGGCCGTCTGAAAGATTTCAGACGGCCTTT
>NZ_KV831704.1:38232-67988 GCF_001837185.1 Neisseria sp. HMSC064D07
AAAAGGCCGTCTGAAAGATTTCAGACGGCCTTTTCATTTCTAATCATCATTAAATTAAGCCTTGCGCTTTCACCCAGTTCACAATATCTGCCTCAACGGCTTCAGGCGTACCCGGGTTGTCGATTTTAACGCCGTACTCATCCGCACCCAGCTCTTCCAAAATCTCCAGCTGTGAATCCAGCATTCCGGCTTTCATATAATGCCCCTGACGCGACAGCATACGTTCAAGATTGATTGCTTGAGGCGGAGTCAGATGGATAAAAGCCACCTTTCCTTCCGCACCACGCAGAATATCGCGATAGTGATGCTTGAGTGCGGAACAAGTAACGATGGAATATTTTTCCCCGTTTTTTGCCTGCTCCGTCATCCAGTCACGCAAATTGCCCAGCCAAGGATAGCGGTCTTCGTCCGTCAACGGAATACCGGCACCCATTTTGTCGCGGTTGGCTTGAGTATGGAAATCATCGCCTTCGGCATACGGGCATTGGTTGAGATGTTTTTGCAAAGACAATGCGGCAGTGGTTTTACCGCAACCGCACACGCCCATCATGACAAAATGTGTCGTCATTTTTCTACTCCTTGTTTATCTGGATTTTAACGGTATTTGAAAACAGGCGGATTGTGTTATCTCAAAAACACTATCCGCCGGCCATTTTCGATTAAACCAAGATAAACAACACTGACGATAAAGCAAAACCGATGAGTGCGATAAGTGTTTGGTTGACCGTCCATGTCTTCAAGGTCGTCGGCACATCCATATCCAACAGACGGCCGACAAGCCAGAAGCCTGAGTCGTTAAAGTGGCTGCAACCAACGGAACCTGCCGCCGTCGCCAATACCACGCAAGTAATCTGCCAATCGCTGAAACCTGCCGCCGCAACGGCCGGTGCCATCAACGCGGCAGCGGTAGTCAGGGCAACAGTCGCAGAACCTTGCGCAATACGCAAAGCCAAAGCCACCAAGAAACAGCCTAGTAAAACAGGAATACCCAAGTCAGCCATGCTGTCAGCCAAAGCCTTACCGATACCGGAAGCACGCAATACGCCGCCGAACATACCGCCTGCACCGGTAATCAAAATAACCGAGCAAACCGGACCCAATGCGCCATCAATGGTTTTCTCCAAAGCGCTGGCTTTTTCGCCACGTTTACTACCCAATACATACAGGGCTACCAAAACAGAAATCAGCAAAGCAATCGGTGTCGAACCGAGCATTCGTGCAAACTGCACCCAGCCTTCATCCGCACTGACCATTTTCTCGCTGATTAGAGTAGACAAACCAGTATTCAAGAAAATCAACAGCATAGGAATCAGCATAATACCGACGATGGTAGATGCTTTTGCAGGCGCTTTCGGTTGGTCGTTATCTTGCGTACCGCCACTGATCAGATCAGGAACGGGTACATGAATGCTGTGACCCAAAACTTTACCCAATAAATAGCCGCTGAAATACCAAGTAATCAAGGTAACAGGCAAACCCAAAATCAGCAGTTGACCAATATTTGCGCCATAAAATTCAGAAGCTGCAATCGGGCCGGGATGTGGCGGCAGGAAGACGTGCATGACGGAAAATGCGCCAATAGATGCCAACGCATAGGGCAAAACAGTTTGCTTCATGCGGCGTGCCGTTGCAAACACAATCGGCAACATCACCACCAAACCGGCATCAAAGAAAATCGGAAAACCGAAAATCAAAGAAGCCACGCCTAAGGCAAACGGCGCACGATTCTCACCAAAAATCCGAATCAGCGCATCTGCCAAAGACTGAGCACCGCCGGAAGTTTCCACCAAACGGCCAAGCATTGCACCCAAACCGACCAACAACGCCACGCTGCCGAGCGTGCCGCCAAAGTTTTTGACCAACACATCATTGACGATACTGCCCATAGGCAGGCCTGTTACGATAGCAGTCAGTAGGCTGACCAATACCAACGTCAGTAAAGCATGAACGCGCAGTTTCACAATTAAAACCAAAATCAGCAAAATTGCCGCCGCCGCAATACCGAGCAAAGTACCGACACTCAGCGTTTGAGTCCAACCATCTATTTTGAAGCCTTTCTCTGTAAGAAAAATACAAATTTATTAATGTTTTTTAACATATATGAATACGATAACACATTTATCCATGAAATCGTACGGCTAAATCCGGCCAAAATATAAGCACCTATTTTTCCAAACCCTTTTTGTAAGATGCTTGAAAAATAAGGAGGACAAAGAAAAACAAGAACAATAAAAAGGCCGTCTGAAAAGTAGTTAATTTTCAGACGGCCTGACATCATACTTTTTAATAAAATAGAAACGAATATTTTTTCAATTACCTAAAATCAAATATTTTTGGCTTATGCCTTGGTACAAATTACCCCATTTTCCAAACGTAATTCCGGCAGTTTGGTATTGAAATCATCTTCAGAGTACCAGCCCATTGAGGCATGAGGGACTGTTACGCATTACTGCTTCGATTTCGGCAAAATCCTCGGTCGAAATTTTTAGTCACATTAAAAGATTTAGCGCTGTAACGTTTTTGCACGATTTACTGAACATCCATCATGCTTTTTCTTAAAAACTGAAAGTGCCATGATACAAAGGCCGTCTGAAAAATTCTTCAGACGGCCTTAATTCTTAAACTTCTGCCGGTGGTTGCGGTGTATCCTCATCTTCCTGCTGCGTTTTGGCCTTGGCAAAACGGCTGAACCAAATGCCTGCTTCGTAGAGCAGAATCAGCGGAACAGCAAGCAGGGTTTGAGAAATTACGTCAGGCGGCGTGATGATTGCGGCCACGATAAACGCACCCACGATAACATACGGACGGGCGTTCTTAAGCTGAGCGGTCGAAACAATGCCCATTTTTGCAAGCAACACCACAACAACAGGAACTTCAAACGTCGTACCGAATGCGACAAACATGCCCAAAATAAAGGACAGGTATTTGTCGATATCGGTCGCCATATTGACGCCGACAGGGGTTACACCGGCCAAGAATTTGAAAATAACGGGAAACACCAAAAAATAGGCAAAGGCCATACCAACGAAGAAAAGTGTCACGCTGGACAACACCAGCGGCGTAATCAAACGCTTTTCGTTTTGGTATAAGGCCGGGGCGACAAACGCCCAGACTTGATATAGCGTGTGCGGCAAGGACAGCAGAAACGCCGCCATCAAAGTAACCTTGACCGGCACAAAAAACGGCGCGATCACATCGGTCGCAATCATGCTGGTATCTTTAGGCAGATTGGCCATTAATGGTTCGGCAACAAAGGTATAGAGCTGCTGGGCAAACGGCATCATGCCCAAGAAGCAGACGACGATACCGATGACGATCCACATCATGCGGCGGCGCAGCTCGAGAAGATGCTCGATAAGCGGTTGGACGGGTTGTTCGTGTTGAGGTTCGGACACCGGTTGACTCACTTTTTACTTACGGACGCGCAGTTTGGGCTTGGCGTGGAATTTCGGGCGCATATCGCGTTTGCGGCTCATCGCCTGCTTACGCAAAGAAGTCGTATGCAGCGGAGGAACATCGGCAGCAGGAGATTCGACATAGCTGACTTCAACCGCAGGAGCTGGGGAAACCGAAGCCGTCAAATACTCACGCCAAGCGCGGTCTTGCTCGGACTCGGCATTTTCAGCCTCGACAAGCTCTTGGGTTTGCACTGCCCCACCCTGCTCAGAAGCCTCGATTGCATTTTCATGCTCAGTGCTGTTTGAAGCCAGATCAGGTAAAGGATTGCCAAACTCATCCACACCAAAATCGGCAGGCGTTTTCTGTTCGGGCAGGCGTTCCCACGGCTTAAGACCGTCTGAAATATCGCTCAGATTTTTTTGTGCATCGTTGCCCAAGTCTTTGATACCGTCGCGAAACTCGGATGCGGCGGTTTCAAATTCCTGCTTCACCTTGCGCAATTCGTCCAACTCAGCCTGAGTATTGAGCTCCTGCTTGACGTTGTTGACGAAGCCTTGCAATTTACCGACCAAACGCCCAGCCGTGCGCGCGGCTTGCGGCAGACGTTCGGGACCAAGCACTATTAGGGCGACAACGCCGACCAGCAGCAATTCGCCCAAACCGAAATCAAACATGGATTATGCTTTGTCTTCGTCTTTTTTGTGTTCGATGACTTCGTCTTTTTTGGCATCTTTGCCGTCTGTACCTTCATTCAGGCCTTGTTTGAAGTCATGTACCGCACCGCCGAGGTCTTTGCCGACGTTACGTAATTTTTTGGTACCGAATACCAAAACGACAATAATCAGTACGATAATCCAGTGCCAAAGAGAGAAGCTACCCATGATAAATCCTTGAATTTGTTAAAAATAAATAATAGTTATGCAGGCGTACCCATGATATGGATATGCAGGTGGAAGACTTCTTGTCCGCCGCCTTTGCCTGTATTGATCAGGGTTTTGAAACCATCGGTCAAACCTGCCTCTTGGGCGATTTGAGGGACTTTCAACATCATTTTGCCCAATAGGGTTTGATGTTCGGCAGTGGCGTGTGCCAGTGAATCGAAGTGTACTTTCGGAATCAGCAGCAGATGCACCGGCGCGGCAGGACGGATGTCTTTGAAACAAAGCATCTCGTCGTCTTCGTAAACGGTTTGTGCCGGAATATCTTTGGTTGCGATTTTGCAGAAAATACAATTATCCATAATGGCTCCAATGGCCGTCTGAAAACGGGCGTAACGGGTTTCAACCCAAAAAGTGAAATCGTTTTGCCCCAAGAGACGGATTCTGAAACAGGTCAAATACGAGATTGTAATATAAATTCAAGATTCTTTGCGAGAAGCTTTTTCCACCAACCCCGACAAACCTTGACGGCGCGCAAGCTCATTTACCACATCTTCAGCGCGCAATCCGTGATGCGCCAATAAAACCATGGTATGAAACCACAAATCCGCCACTTCGTAAACCAAATGTTCGCCACCGCCATCTTTAGAAGCCATCAAGGTTTCACCCGCTTCCTCGATGACTTTTTTCAAAATCTTGTCTTCGCCTTTGTGCAGCAGTTGGGCGACATAAGAAGCATCAGGATCGCCGCCTTTGCGCGAATCGATGACGTTTTGAATTTGGGTAAGGATAGTATCGGTCATGGTCGGTTTCTCTTATTTTCTTTCAGACGGCCTTAAGGATGTTTATGTCCGTAAATCGCTTCTTCGTCTTTCAACACGGCATCCACTGTCTGCCATGCGCCCTCTTGCCAAACTTTGTAAAAACAGCTTTCGCGCCCAGTATGACAGGCAATGCCACCGTTTTGTTCAATCAGCATAACCACCGCGTCGCCATCGCAATCCAGACGCAATTCATGTACTTTTTGTGTATGCCCTGACTCTTCGCCTTTCATCCATTGTTTTTGGCGGGAACGGCTGTAATAGTGGGCAAACCCGGTTTCTACGGTTTTTTGCAGGGCTTCGGCGTTCATCCAGGCAACCATCAGCACACGGTGTGTCTGCCAATCTTGGGCAATCGCGCAAACCAAACCTTTTTCATCAAATTTTACGGCATTCAGCAGCGTTTCGTTTATGTTCGACATTCGCGTCTTTCTCCCATATTTTCAGACGGCCTTTGGATAGCAATCACAAACGCACTTCAATTCCTGCTTCGCGCATGGCCAGTTTCGCTTCGCGGATACTCGCTTCGCCAAAGTGGAAAATACTGGCGGCCAATACCGCATCGGCCTTCCCTTCTTTAATACCGTCCACCAAGTGTTGGACCGAACCGACGCCGCCGGAAGCAATGACCGGAATATCGACCGCTTCGCTGACCGCGCGTGTCAAAGGCAAGTTGAAACCTTGCTTGGTACCGTCCCGGTCCATACTGGTCAGCAAAATCTCGCCCGCACCGCGCCGCTGCATTTCGACAGCCCATTCCACCGCATCCAAACCGGTCGGATTACGTCCGCCGTGGGTAAAGATTTCCCAACGGGTGTTTTCAGGGTTGACCGCTTTGGCATCTACAGCAACAACAATCGCTTGCGAACCAAAAAAACCGGCCGCTTCATTTACCAAATCAGGATTGGTTACGGCGGCCGTATTGATGCTGGCCTTATCGGCACCGGCATTAAGCAGACGACGGATATCGGCAACCGTGCGCACACCGCCGCCGACTGTTAATGGAATAAAAACTTGTGATGCAACTGCCTCAATAACGTGCAAAATAGTGTCGCGATTGTCGCTGGAAGCAGTGATGTCCAAAAAGGTCAACTCATCTGCGCCTTCATCGTTGTAGCGTTTGGCAACGTCAACCGGATTACCTGCATCGCGCAAACCCAAAAAGTTGACACCTTTTACCACGCGACCGTCTTTTACATCCAGACAAGGAATAATTCGTTTTGCCAATGCCATACTCAATACCTCTTATCCGTTCTCAGGCCGTCTGAAACCGTCAGGCCAAAAATTTGCTCAACCAATCCGGCAAATGTTGCAACAGCTGAAAATAACCAATCCCCGCTATCATTGCCAAAACGCAGGAGATGATGAAATTACTGTCGATGCGACCGACGATGGAAAAAATCAAACCGGCAAATGCCCAGATTATCCCGTTGAAAATCATCCAATAGGTATCGATAATCGGCAAATCAAACGCCGTCAGCTGCCGCAGTATCACTGCAATCAGTGTAAACCACAAACTTTCGCTTAGCGGATACACTTCGCGATCGGATGACCAAATAATCCAAAAACCCAAAACAAACGCTTCAAGCATACCAATCCCTTAATAAAATAAGATATTGAGTGAGTTGTTTTTTATAATTATTTCAGACAAATTTTAAGTCTAAGGACTTTGCAAAATGCCGCTTTTGAAGGCATTTTCAGCTATACGCCAACTCCTGTGCTGTTACCCCTTGCAAAGCCTTAATCTGCATAATTAAACGCACTTAGGTCAAGCCAAAGAATCGGCCAGTTTTTGCGCCTGTGCAAAATTAATACTTCCCTCATAAATTGCGCGGCCGGTAATCGCACCGCTCACACCCTCTTTTTCAACGGCACACAATGCGCGGATATCGTCCAAATTCGTCAAGCCGCCGGAAGCGATAATCGGGATATTCACTGATTGAGCCAATTTGACGGTAGCTTCGATATTCACCCCGCTCATCATGCCGTCGCGACCAATATCAGTATAAATAATACTGTTGACACCATCGTCTTCAAAACGCTTGGCCAAATCGACGACATGATGCTCCGTTACCGTTGCCCAACCGTCTATCGCCACCATCCCGTCTTTGGCATCCAAGCCGACGATAATCTGACCCGGAAATGCCTTACATGCTTCGCGCACAAATTCAGGATTTTTTACCGCGGCCGTACCGATAATCACATCAGTCAGACCCAAATCCAAATACTTTTCGATGGTGCCCAAATCACGGATACCGCCGCCAAGCTGTACCGGAATATCTTTGGCTACGGCGGCCAAAATTTCTTTAATCGCCGGAAAATTTTGAGGAACGCCTGCGAATGCGCCGTTCAAATCAACCAAATGCAAACGGCGTGCGCCTTGATTGCGCCAATGCAACGCCATCTCTGCCGGCGAATCGGAAAACACCGTCGCCTGCTCCATCAAACCTTGTTTTAAGCGAACACAGCGTCCTTCTTTCAAATCAATGGCAGGTATCAACAGCATTTTTTTCTCCTCTATTCAATTTCAGTATATTTTACACAAATTAGCGATTTTTAGCAGATTTATGTTAAAAAGCCTCAAATCTGCCAATTTAAAAAATTACGCAGCAGCAGCAATCCTGCCTGATGGCTTTTCTCCGTGTGGAACTGTGTGGCAAACACATTGTCCTTACCGACAATGCAGGCAAATTCATTCGGATATTCGCTGACGCCTAAAACAATCTCTTCATTTTTCGGTGCAAAATAATAGCTGTGAACAAAATAAAAATACTCGTTCTGCCCAATGTCTTGAAATAAAGGGTGCGGACGGGTTTGGCGCACTGTATTCCACCCCATATGCGGCACTTTCAGACGGCCTCCTTGTGCATCGGTTTGATTGGGCAAAAACCGTTTTACTTGCCCTTCAAACCAGCCCAAACCATCTGTATCGCCTTCTTCACTGTGTTCAAACAATAATTGCGCACCTACGCAAATTCCAAAAAACGGCTTGTTTTTCAGGCCGTCTGAAACTGCCTCGCCCAAACCGCTGGCCTTCAGCGCAGACATACAGTCCGGCATGGCACCCTGCCCCGGAAAG
The DNA here is from genome assembly GCF_001837185.1 of Neisseria sp. HMSC064D07. Lineage (NCBI taxonomy): Bacteria > Pseudomonadati > Pseudomonadota > Betaproteobacteria > Neisseriales > Neisseriaceae > Neisseria > Neisseria sp. HMSC064D07. The sequence goes on from NZ_KV831704.1 coordinate 46,410, forward strand.
ATAACCTTATCCGCCGCCATCACTTCTTCGGGCCGCGAAGTCAGATAAATTTCGGCATTTTGCTTGGACAAGGCCTGCGCCGCCTGAACAGATTTCAATACTGAATGCAGGTTTCCCATTCCATAATCGACAATCGCTACTTTCATTGCTACTCCTCAGGCCGTCTGAAAACATTTAATGATTAATATAATAATAAGAATGATTGTAGCAAAAGATGGTTTAAAACAAAATATTGGCAATATACAAGACAAATAATAAAAGGCCATCTGAAATTACTATCGGTTTCAGACGGCCTTTATTCACTCACACGATGCCTTATTCTTCAGATGCGGCTTCTGCTTCTTCTTGAACAGATTCTTCGCTCAGCGTGCCTTTGGTAGAAGGCGTCTGGCCAATCATGCGCGGATCGTATTCAACTGCCATGCGCAAGGCGCGGCCGAAGGCTTTGAAAACGGTCTCAGCTTGATGATGTGCATTACGGCCGCTCAAATTATCGATGTGCAAGGTCATCATGCTGTGGTTCACAAGACCGTGGAAAAATTCTTCAAACAAATCGACATCAAAACGGCCGATCAGAGCGCGGGTAAAGTCGATGTTGTACACCAAGCCAGGACGGCCGGAAAGATCGATGACTACACGGCTCAACGCCTCGTCCAGCGGAACATAGGCATGACCGTAACGGGTAATGCCGGCTTTATTGCCAAGCGCCTGTTTCAAGGCCTGACCCACCACGATACCGATGTCCTCAACTGTGTGATGGTCGTCAATGTGCAAATCGCCTTTGCAGGTAATATCCAAGTCAATCAAACCATGACGCGCTACTTGGGCAAGCATATGCTCAAGGAAAGGAACACCGGTATCTAGACGGTATTTACCGGTACCGTCAAGGTTGAGGCTGACGGTAATTTGGGTTTCGCAGGTATTACGGGTAATAGTAACAAAACGGCCTTCGGTTGAAACACCAGTTTCTGCTGCTTCGACAGTTTGTTTTTCCAAACGCGCCGCTTCAACTGCTGCTTTTTCTTGATCTTTGCTGTGATCACGGTTCAGCCAGCCTTTGCGTTTGCGCATACCGGATTCCAACTTCGCAGCCAGGCTCGGACGAATGCCGCGTGCAGACTCATCGCCTGCCTGTTGTTCCAAACGGCGTTTGAGCTGAGACAAAGAGGCGGAGTTTTCATAACCGCATGCACGTGCAAGCTTGGTCAATGAGCCGGCTTCTTCAACCAGTAACAGAAAATTGGTCAAATGCAGTTGAGCTTTGTTCATGATGGTAGTTTCCTTGAAATCAAAGATTGGGATAAAGATTTTTAATAACGGCCAAGACAGCATCATTTTGCGCTGCCGAGCCTATGGTTATGCGGACACACTGATCCAAAAGCGGATGGCTGCCATGCAGTTTTTTAATCAGTATGCGGTTTTGCTTCAATGTTTCAAACAGCCCGTTCGCATCAGGAACGCGAACGGTAATAAAGTTGGCTTCGCTCGGAAAAACTTCCAAACGGTTTAATTTCAACAATTCATTCATCACACGCGAACGCTCGTTTTTTAATGTATCAATGTTTTGCTGAATGATTTGATGATGTTTCAATGAGAATTTTGCCGCCGCCAAGCTTAATTGATTCATATTGTAAGGCGGAAGGATTTTGGCCAGCTCACCCATAATGCTTGGGCTTGCCGCCGCATATCCCATCCGCAAGCCGGCAAAGCCGATTTTACTGATGGTGCGCATTACAACCAGGTTTTCGACTTCGCCCGCCCACGGAAGGAAACTGTCATGATGAAACGCGCCATATGCCTCATCGACAACCACAATGCCAGTAGCCGCGCGAATGATTGCCTCTACTTCTTCTCGTTTAAAGCACACGCCGGTAGGATTATTGGGATAGGCAATAAAAATTAATGACGGCTGATGTTGCTCGATAGCGGACAAAACGGCAGGGAGATTTAAAGAGAAATCCGGATTTAAGGGAACGCCGACATATTCCATGCCATAAAGCGCGGCATTATGACGATACATAACGAAACTTGGCTCAATACCCAATACACGCGCATTTGGTTTGGCAACCAGCATAGTCAAAAACTGGATAAGCTCGTCGGAGCCGTTACCCAATGCAATTTCCGCTTTATCGGGAATACCGAAAACTTCCCTCAATTCTTCATAAATACCGCTCTTGGCAGTATGGGGATACAAATGAATCGGCGCCTGCTTTGCCAAGTCTGCCCATTCTGACAATAAAGATTCATACCCGGCGAAAGGATGATGCGGACACTCCATGGCGTCCAACTTAATAAAACCTTCCGGCAAATCGGCAACCTGATAGGCTGTCATTACTTTAATATCATCACGGATAACATCAGCAACGCGATTCATGGTTTCCTATCCTCCTGAGATAAAGCATTTATAATAGTAGCACAATTTTTATTAGATATATATATTAATTAAGACTATAAAACAAGATAAAGTTTCATTCGTTTGAAGAAAAACAATAAATTCTTTCTTGAATATCCTTAAGCAATATTCTTGGCTTCCCCCGCATTTTTAGCGGTATAATTTCAAGTTTTCTAGTACGGCTTACGCCCTTTATATCGTGAACAATACACGCTCCCCGTTACCTTATCTTGCAACTCCCATAAGCCTTATCCTTTTGATTTTGCTTTCCTTATCATGGGAATTATGGATCGCGCCATTGCGCGAAGGCGGCTCATGGCTGGCATTGAAAGCTCTGCCTTTGTGCCTGCCGTTGACCGGCATTTTGAAAAAACGCATCTACACTTACCAATACAGCTCCATGCTGATTCTGATTTACTTTGCCGAAGCCTGTATGCGCCTGGCAGACACGGCTCTCGCCAGCCGGATTTGCGCCGCCGTTTCCGTATTATTGTGCATTGCTTTTTTCCTCGGCTGCCTTGCATTTATCAAACAACAAAAACATACATCAAAATGACCTACCACACACTTTCAGACGGCCTGACTCAATCTTCAGTAAAAACCTTTTGGCCTTTATGGCTCAGTTTTCTTTGGATTTGCGCCGTCCCTTTTCTTTCACTCTACCGAGTCGGCCCATTGCCCAGCTTTTATCTGGAAGCCATTTCACTGAGCGGTTCATTGGTACTGACATTGATTAGCGCACACAAAGGCCTGCTGAATATCCGCCTTCCCGCACTCAGTATCGGTTTGTTTGCCATGGCTGCATTTTGGTCGCTCCAAGCGCGCTTCATGCATTCCACCTACCCCGGTATGAGCGACATCACTGCCTGGACCTTTGTCATTTTGGCGCTGGGTGCATGGTCAGTTCGCGGCTGGGTAGCAGCTTACGGACAAGAACGCATCGTCAGCATCTTTGCTTGGTCTTTATTGATAGGGGCAACCATACAGGCCGTCATCGTCTGGCTGCAATTTAAAGGCTGGTCCAACGTAGAGTGGTTGAACGGCATCATTGCCCGAAGCAACGGCACCGTAAACGGCCAACTCGGCCAGCGCAACCACTTGGGACATTATTTAATGTGGGGCATTTTGGCGGCGTCCTATTTATGGACAGCACGCAAAATGTCTAATGCAGCAGGTTTTCTGTTCGTATTGGCTTTGACCGCAACCCTCGGCCTTGTCAACTCACGCACCATCTTAGGCTACATCGCCGCCCTATTCCTGATTACGCCGTTATGGTTTTGGCGTACCCGTTTCCAACACAAACGCGCACTGTGCATTTTCCTTCTGACCGCCATCCTGGCCGCCGCTTTCCAATTCGGTATGGGCAGCCTGCTGGATTTGTTTGGCAACATTAAATACGAAACCGCTGTCGAACGCGCAGGCACCAGCGGTTTTGAAGGTTCCATGCGCCAAATCGAATGGAGCAAAGCATGGATTGCCTTTCAATCCGCACCTTGGTTCGGCCACGGCTGGAACAGCTTTGCCCAGCAAACCTTCCTGATTAATGCACAACAACAATACTTCCCCAACAACATCCTCGGCGTACTGTTTACCCATTCGCACAACATCGTCATGCAATTATTGTCCGAAATGGGCATTGCCGGCACCTTGCTTGCAGCCTTAACCCTGCTTGTAGCCGTATGGCGACTGTTGGGCCGCAATCAAACACCGGCCTCGCTGTTTTTACTGACTGCCGCCGCCGTCAGCCTTTGCCACAGTATGCTCGAATATCCGCTTTGGTATATCTACTTCCTCACCGTATTCAGCCTGATTCTGTCGTTGACACCCTCTTATCTGAAAGATGTTTCAGACGGCCCTTTATCTACCCGAATCAGACAATGGTCAGGCGGTATAGCCGCTTTATCGATTTTAATCGGTATGGCAAACCTCAGCTGGGAATATCAAAATTTGACCCAATATAGCCGTGTAGGGAAAACCGACGATCCGCAAACAGTTCAAAACAAAATCGACGGCTTGCAGCAGCTCTCCAAAGAAAGCCCCATGCTCGCCTATTACGCCGATTTGAGCTTGAGCAAACGTGCCGACCCGACCGATGCCTATATCCGCCCGTGGGCAGAAGAAGCCGCACTCAAAGCCCTAACATACCGCCCCTACTCCAACGCCTATCAAGTCGGCCTTTACCTCTACCGGCAAGGCAAAAAAGAAGAAGGTGCGCAATGGATGCAGGCAATGCAATATTATTATCCTTATATGATGTATTTCTACGCCGACAAAATACGCAGCCACCCGGCATTCGCCCCCTTACTGCCCAAACTTTTGTCCGATTGCAAAGATTTCATCAATGCACCGAAACACCAAACCGCCCAATCATGCGACAAACCCTGAACAAAACACACCCAATTGTCAGTTTGTCCTTACAGGCCGTCTGAAAATGTAAAGAGCAGCGAGTTTCTATGCAAAAAAGCGCAAAAGCACAGAAAATTACGCTATCAACAAAAGCAGATTGCATGTTAAGATTGAACACAACTCTATTTTAAGCGCCGTACTGCCATTTAGTACCGCGGCGCATACAATCACGAAAAGGAAATTCCATGAGTCGCGTATTACTCGTAGATGACGATGCCCTCTTGACCGAATTGCTGACCGAATACCTGACTGCCGAAGGCCTCAACGTTCATAGCGTTCCCGACGGCGAAGCCGGCGTTCAAGAAATTCTGACCGGACAATACGATGTCGTCGTATTAGACTCCATGATGCCTAAAATGAACGGTTTGGACGTACTGAAAAACGTACGCACCCAAAGCACCGTGCCTATCATCATGCTGACCGCGAAAGGCGACGACATCGACCGCATCATCGGTCTGGAAATGGGTGCGGACGATTATGTTCCGAAACCATGCACACCGCGCGAACTCTTGGCCCGCATCAACGCCATCCTACGCCGCGCGCAACACAGCAACGAACAAAACAACGCGCCTAACAGCATTTCTGTCAGCGATGTTGTTTTATACCCGGCCAAACGCCAAGCCAGCATCAAAGATACTCCGCTCGAGTTGACCAGCACCGAATTCAACCTGCTCGAAGTTTTGATGCGCCACGCCGGACAAGTCGTCAGCAAAGAGACCCTGTCTATCGAGGCACTCGACCGCAAACTGGCTAAATTTGACCGCAGCATCGACGTACACATCTCCAGCATCCGCCACAAATTGGGCGATGCTTCCCTGATTCAAACTGTACGCGGCTTAGGCTACCTGTTTGTTAAAAACTAAAGATTAAACAGATCAATGAAACTGTTTCAACGCATCTTCGCCACATTTTGCGCAGTCATCGTCTGCGCAATCTTTGTGGCGAGTTTTTCATTTTGGCTGGTACAAAACACCCTCGCCGAAAACCAATTCAACCAACGCCGCACCATCGAAACCACATTGATGAGCAGCATCATCTCCGCGTTCAACTCGCGCGGAGACAGCGGTGCACGCGAAATTCTTTCGGAATGGAAAAACAATCCGGTTTCCAATGCCGTTTATGTGATTACCGGCGACGATAAAAAAGATATTTTAGGCCGCAATATTGACAGCCTGTCCATCGAACGCGCCCGCATCTTCGCCATCAACAATCCCGAATCCGATTTAGCCCACATCGAATACGACCGCTTCGGCGAAGAATACCTCTTCTTCATTAAAGGCTGGGACAACCATCAAGCCCAGCGCCTGCCCAGCCCGCTTTTCATTCCCGGCCTGCCGCTCTCACCGATTTGGCACGAATTTATCATTCTGTCTTTCATCATCATCGTCGGCCTCTTGATGGCATATATCCTTGCCAACAATATTACCAAGCCCATTAAAATTCTTGGCGGCGGCATGGACAGGGTAGCCAACGGCGAACTCGAAACCCGCATTTCCCAGCAGGTTGACGACCGTGACGACGAATTGTCCCACCTTGCCGTACAGTTCGACAAAATGGCCGAAAAATTGGAAAAACTTGTGGCCAAAGAGCGTCATTTGCTCCACCACGTTTCTCATGAAATGCGTTCGCCGCTGGCACGTATGCAGGCGATTGTCGGCCTGATTCAATCTCAGCCGCAAAAACAAGAGCAATACCTCAAGCGGCTTGAAGGCGAATTGGTGCGCATGGATACTTTGGTAGGTGAATTATTGACCCTCTCCCGCCTGGAGACCTCCAACATTCCTTTGGAAAAAGAAAACCTCAAACTCGTTCCGTTCCTGACCAACTTGATTGAGGACAACCAAAGCATTGCCCACCAAAACAATCAAAGCGTTACCTTGAGCATTGACCCTAAAATCCCTGAAAATGCCGTGATCAGTGCTAACGAAGGCTATTTGTACCGCGCCTTTGACAACGTTATCCGCAACGCCATCAACTACAGTCCGGAAGGCAGTACCATTCAGGCCCATATCGGACAAGACGGCAAACACTGGATTATCGATGTTACCGACAATGGCCCGGGTGTCGATGAAATGCAGCTTCCGCATATTTTTACCGCCTTTTATCGTGCCGACTCCAGCGCACACAAGCCAGGCACCGGCTTGGGACTTGCCTTGACGCAACACATCATGGAGCAGCACTGCGGCAAAATCATTGCTGAAAATATCAAACCCAACGGCCTGAGGATGCGTTTCATCCTTCCCAAAAAGAAAGCCGGAGACAAAAAAGAAGCCTAAAAATAAGGCTGTCTGAAACTCTTCAGACGGCCCAAAACACAAATAAGGAACCATCATGAATGCAACCGTCCAAACCGGCTACTTCTTCATGCCCGAACACATCATCCTTGTCGGCGCCAGCGAACGTCCGCACAGCCTTGGTGAACGCATTTTCAGCCACCTGCTCGGTTCCTCATATCAAGGCAAAATCACGCCCGTCAATCTCCGCCACAGCAGCGTCGCCGGCCTCCCTTCCTACTCCAGCCTCAGCAAAATTCCAGGCCGGGCCGACCTAGTTGTCGCTGTCATCCCGCACGACCATTACGACACACTGTTCAAAGCCTGCCGCAAAAAAGGCCTGCGCCACATTATCCTGATCCAAGATTGGGAAAACCTGCCGCCCGAATCCTGCAAAAATGCCCGTTCCATCATTCAAAAATATCACGGCGACGAATTAAACATCAGCGTGTGTAACAGCGCAGGCATCCAACTTCCCTCACTCAATCTCAATATCGGCACCCAAGCCGACTATCCGGCCGGCCATATCGCATTACTCACCGGCCACAGCACTGTCAGCCGCAACATCAACCATCTGTTGAACACAATGCATCAAGGCGTATCGCGCCACATCAGCCTCAACTACAACCTAAGCCCCACTACATCCGCCGACTGGCTCAACCGCTTCGGCCACAACCGTCATACCAAAGTTGCCGTCATCCACTACAATCCGGCCGAAAACCAACGCGAGCTGTTCAGCGCCATCCGACACTTTACACGCCACACCCCGCTTATCCTGTTGTCCACACATTACACCGACGACACAGACAAAGCCGTCCTACACAGCCTCAGCCGCCATTGCAACTTCCTGCCGGTATTCAATATCAACGAACTCGAAGCAGCCTTAAAAGCCCATCTTTCCGGCATTCCCGTCATTACCCATCCCACTATTTTGTCCGATACGCCGATAGAATGGCTGCGCAGCACCGCCGATGCCTGCCAATTGACCCTCAACCTTCCAACCGACGCACCATCCATCCAACAAGGCTGCATCGGCAGCGACCCCACGCCCGCACGCATCCACCGCCTGGCACTCGAACAATTGCAAAATCCGCACACCCAAGCCCTGCTCGGCATTATTTCGCCGGACACGCCGGCCGCGTACGGCATTCATCAAACACTGAATAACTTAGCACAAAAAACCAGCAAGCCCATTCTCATCAGCCATCGTTTTTCAGACGGCCTGACCCGGTTCAACACCCCGGAAGAAGCCTTGCTGACACTTTATTTCCGCAATCAAACCGCCTGTTTGCAACAAGCGCAAAACACCCCCGCCCCAGCCAAAACAGGCCGTCTGAAAACGCCTAAAAACAAAAGTATCGATAAAGCCATTGCATCCGGTCAAACCGACCTGATGACAGAGGCCCTTTACTTGCCTCCGTGCCAAACCCAAAAGCACAATGCCGTTCAATTCCGGTTCAGCCGTCATGCCATTTACGGCAACATCCTTACCGCCCATTACAACGGCCAAACCCAAGCCGCATTACCGCCCTTTACCACGCTCGATATCCAGCGTTTAAGCCAATTTGCAGAACTTGACAATACTTCCGTTCTCAATCAATTCCTGCATTCCCTAAACACGCTTATCCACAACAATCAGCATATCGGCGACATCATCCTCAACTACAACGGCGGCCAATACAGCAGCACCATCATTCCCGAAATTGTGGAAAAACCAGCCGCACCGACAACCAAAATCCCCAAAAAAGCCGTCCAAACCTTAGAACAGGCCGCAGCAAAAATGCAAAGCGCCGCCGCCTACCTCCAACAAAAAAATCCGGTAGCGGCCGAGTTCCTACGCAACACCGGTGAAGCCGCTTCCGAACTGCTGCACCCTAAAACCGAAACGCCCGAGATACAAAACGTACTCGCACCCTATCCGAGCCAAACAGATACCTTTACCCTGCCAGACGGCAACACACTACACATCCGCGCACTAGAGCCTGAAGATGCCGAAGCCAAACAACAATTTGTCCGCCAATTACCCGCGGCCGACCGCTATACGCGCTTCATGACCCATACCAACGAGTTACCGCTGCCCACGCTCGCACGGCTGACACGCCCTGATTTCCATGCCGAATGCGCGTGGGTAGCCTTCGCTTCAGACGGCCATATCGTCGCAGTCAGCCGTTACAGCCGCATCAATCGTAATGAGTGCGAGTTCGGCATTACTTTAGCACCTGAAGCACGCAAAACCGGCTTGGCAGGCAAAATGATGAGCCTCATTATCCAAACTGCCACACAGCAAGGTTACCAAACCATGAATGCGGAAATCCTCAAAGAAAACACACCAATGCTCAAACTCGCTGAAAAATCAGGATTTACCGTTACCCCGTCGGAAACCGACCGCGGCCTGTATCAAGCCAGCCTCGATTTGAACGAATGGCAAAACAGCAACAAAAACAAATAAAAACTTGCATAACCCGTGTGAAATATCCTAAAATTAGCGGTTTCTATATATCCGCATTTTTCAAAAGGACTCAAAATGGTAGTTATCCGTTTGGCTCGCGGCGGCTCAAAACACCGCCCTTTCTTCAACGTAGTCGTAACTGACTCTCGCAACCGTCGTGACGGCCGCTTCATCGAGCGCGTAGGTTTCTACAACCCCGTTGCCAACGAAAAACAAGAACGCGTACGTTTTGACGCAGACCGCATCAACCACTGGGTTGCTCAAGGCGCGAAAGTTAGCGACGCAGTTGCCAAACTGATTAAAGAGCAAAAAATCGCTGCTTAATCAGCCGAAACGACCATGACAGACACTCAAAAACGGGTAGCCATGGGCTACATCAAAGGCGTATTCGGCATTAAAGGCTGGCTTAAAATTGCTGCCAATACCGAATATACCGACAGCCTGCTGGACTACCCCGAGTGGCAGTTGTGCAAGGATGGCAAAACCCTGAATGTTGTGCTTGAGGCAGGTAAAATTGTCAATGGCGAACTTCAGGTCAAATTTGAAGGTATAGACGATCGCGATCAAGCATTTGCCTTGCGCGGCTATACCATCGAAATTCCCAGAGAGTCATTCGCCCCTACTGAAGAAGACGAATACTACTGGGCAGATTTAGTCGGCATGACCGTCATCAACAAAGAAAACATCATCCTCGGCAAAGTCAGCAACCTGATGGAAACCGGTGCAAACGATGTTTTGATGATTAAAGGCGAACACGGACAAATCCTGATTCCCTTCGTCTCCAACTATATCGAATCTGTCGATACCGACAGCAAAACCATTATTGCCGACTGGGGTTTGGACTACTGATGCTGATTCAAGCCATCACCATTTTCCCAGAGATGTTCGACAGTATTGTCGAATACGGCGTTACAGGCAGAGCAAGAAAACAAAATCTTTGGCAGTTTCAAGCCATCAATCCCCGAAAATTTGCCGACAACAAACTTGGCTATATCGATGATCGCCCCTTCGGAGGTGGTCCGGGAATGATTATGATGGCGCCGCCGCTTCAAGCGGCAATTGAAGAAGCCAAAGCAAACTCGCAAAAACCTGCCAAAGTAATTTATCTCAGTCCGCAAGGTCAGCCGCTGACACATAAAAAAGCTGCAGAACTTGCCGAACTGCCCCATCTTATTCTTCTATGCGGACGCTATGAAGGCATAGATGAAAGACTACTGCAAAGCAGTGTGGACGAAGAAATCAGCATTGGCGACTTTGTCGTCTCAGGTGGCGAATTACCCGCCATGATGTTGATGGATGCTGTCTTAAGATTGGTTCCGGGCGTATTGGGCGATATACAGTCAGCCGAACAAGACTCGTTTTCAGACGGCCTTTTAGACTGTCCTCATTACACCAAACCCGTAGAATTCCAAGGCATGATGGTTCCTGATGTCTTACGCTCAGGAAATCATGGCTTGATTGCCGAGTGGCGATTGAAACAATCGCTGCGACGCACTTTAGAGCGCCGACCCGATTTATTGGAAAAGCGCAGTTTAATCCCAAAGGAATCCCGCCTCTTAAAAGAAATCTTGCAAGAGCAACAGGAAATCCAATCATAACTTAGGAAAAACAAATGAACTTGATTCAACAATTAGAGCAAGAAGAAATCGCTCGCTTGAACAAAGAAATCCCTGAATTCGCTCCAGGCGACACCGTTGTCGTATCTGTACGCGTAGTTGAGGGTTCTCGCAGCCGTCTGCAAGCATACGAAGGTGTTGTTATCGCTCGCCGCAACCGTGGCCTGAACAGCAACTTCATCGTTCGCAAAATCTCTAGCGGCGAAGGTGTAGAACGTACTTTCCAACTGTACTCTCCTACCGTAGAAAAAATCGAAGTTAAACGCCGTGGTGACGTACGTCGCGCCAAACTGTACTACTTGCGCGGCCTGACCGGTAAAGCAGCTCGCATTAAAGAAAAATTGCCTGCTCGCAAAGGTTAATAGCCTTCATCAAAAACCCACTTCAATGAAGTGGGTTTTTTGTTTTTATACAAGATCTCCTCGTCTTTCTTACACCAATCCTGCAAGCCAACCACAATCTCCATTTTACATATAAACTTAAACAGAATCGTAACTTACCTACCTCTTTTAACCTTTATAAAAAAGGCCGTCTGAAACAAAAGATTCAGACGGCCTTTAATAACATCGGACGGTTATTTAAACCATCTTGCCAATGCTGGGATACGTGATAACAACAATGTATCCAAAATCCAAATAACAGCGATTGCGGCAATGGCTGTTGGGAAAATCACGGCCAAAATCAGAAGTGGCGCAGCCATTGCCCACCATACCGGCAATTTGATTTTCTGTGCAGGAGGAACCAAACCACGTGCTTCCGAAGGACGGCGTTTCCACCACATTACACAGCCGCTGACACAGATAAAGATAATCGCCAGACAGAACAAGACATTTGCCAATACGCTCCACCAGCCCAGTGTACCCATATGCAAAGCAATGCTTGCCGCCATGAATTTACCAAACCAGTTGTAATCATCGAAATGAATATCAGCCAGGATTTTGCCACTGTATTGATCAATGTGTACCGTACGATCCGCAGTCGGACTAATCATATCGTAGCTCATTGAGTCTTGCGACAGCGTCCATACGCCGGTTTCACCTTTAGGCAGGTTCAACTGATAGCGGCCTTTAAAGCCAATTTCGCGCGCAAAGCGGTCAACCGTCTCCAACGTCATCGGCTCACTCGGATTAATGCCATTTTCGCCCATTGTCGTACCGGAAACCGGCATAGGCGTCAGCTCCAAAATCCACGGAACTTCTTTAGATTTACCGTCATTCAGCACATCACCATGGGTTGGTACGGAAGATACCGGATTAGGCTCCACGCCCCATTTACCCGCAGGAAATTGGCTCCACGCCTGAACCACTTTACCGCCCCAAATACCTGCCCAAGCAATACCTGACAGACAGAACAGCAATAAAATCAAAGAAATCCAAGAGCCAAATGCACCGTGCAGGTTGCGCCACCAAGAACGACCTTTGCCTGCTTTAGGCAAAAAAACAGCCTTCAGACTACGCTGTTTTATCCACCACAAATAAATACCGGTCACAATCATGATGATGGTTAGCGACGCAGCGGTTTCCAACAGGTAGTCACCTGTCGCCCCTAGCATAATATCGCCGTGGATTTCGTCCATCGTGTGATACCAGCCTTGCCCGCGCAGCATCGTATTCACGACTTTTGCCGTATAGGGATCAACGGCAACCATAGTGGCTTTATCGTCATTGTTTACACGGAATACGGCAACCATATCATCTGCGCGCGGCGCAATATATTGCACCACAGAGGCAGTTTCCGGATTCACAAACTGTCTGGCAGCTTCAGCCTGAGCCGACAAAGGCTGCACCACTGCCTGCGGCGTAATATGTATGCGTTCGCCTTCTTTACCAGTGATATTGGCAAATAGCAGCATTCCCAACCCTGTAACAGCGAGCAGGGTTAAAAACGGCGCAACCAAAAGTCCGGCATAAAAATGCCATCGCCAAACAGTCAAATAACGGCGGTTAGCCTGTTGTTCATTTTGGGAAGTTGGTTTTGTTTCCATATATTCTCTTTATATAGTTAAAGCAGACTAATTATTACGAATTAGCATCAGACATTTTAATCAAAAACATTTATTTAAGAAACCGTTTTTCCCATGCAGCTTTGAAATACTTCAATATTTAGTTTTCAGGCCGTCTGAAAAAACAAAATAGACAGAAAACAACACTTTACTGAAAATCCGTTTTAATCATTGCGGTTTCGGCAGAATTTGGTAGAATACAGGCATTACTTATTTATTCATCAAGCCGCCAAGCTTTGGCGGCTTGTATTTTTATTTCCAATCCGGCTACCGCGCGTGGCCGGATAAAATTTTAAAAGCATCATCATGCTTTCATGGAGAACTCAATGCAAAAAATCCCTTTGACCGTCCGTGGTGCAGAATTGTTGAAACAAGAACTTCAACACCTCAAAAGCGTAGCACGTCCAGAAGTCATTGAAGCCATCGCCGAAGCACGTTCACACGGCGACTTGTCTGAAAACGCAGAATACGAAGCTGCCAAAGAACGTCAAGGCTTTATCGAAGGTCGTATCGCCGAGCTGGAACACAAACTCTCTATGGCGCATATCATCAACCCTGCCGAAATCCATGCAGAAGGCAAAATTGTGTTCGGCACAACTGTGACACTGGAAGATTTGGAAACTGAAGAACAAGTTACCTACCAAATCGTCGGTGAAGATGAAGCAGACATTAAAGAACGCAAAATCTACGTTGGCTCCCCAATTGCCCGTGCCTTGATCGGAAAAGAAGAAGGCGACGTTGCAGAAGTTCAGGCCCCCGGCGGCGTGCGTGAATATGATATTATTTCCGTACAATACATCTAAATAAACTCAAGGCCGTCTGAAAACGTTTTCAGACGGCCTTTTGTTACACCATCACAACTAAAACAGAATTTCCCAAAGAGAAACCAGATGAGTCTACCCTACAAAATCACTCAAACCGCTGCTGCCATTTGGCTAGGCATGCAACTGACAGCAGGCTATATTGTCGCCCCCATCCTATTCCATCTCCTGCCTAAGATGCTGGCAGGCGAAATCGCCGGCATTTTGTTTGCCATTACCGCAATATGCGGCTTAGTTATTTTTGGCGCAGCCTATGCCTTTTTCAGACGGCAACTGGCCTCCCTCTCTTGGTGGGTTTTGGTACTTTGGCTACTCTTAGCCTGTAATCATCTTTTGGTTACGCCGGTTATCGAGGCGCACAAGTACGGACTGGATAACTGGCTCTTATCCCTAGTAGGCGGAACATTCGGCATTTGGCATGGCTTATCCAGTATTATTTTTTTAATCTGTACGATACTGGCAGCTATGTGCGTATGGAAATGGCCCGGACCAAACTAAACTGTTTTAATAAAAGGCCGTCTGAAAATAAATCTTTCAGACGGCTCTTCTTACTTTGAAATCACGAATTATCTTGATTACTCAAATACAAGCCATAAAAAAATGCCCCGCATATCGCAGGGCATTTTTCACAAACCGATTAAGGTTTAGCGTAACCGTGAACGCCATTGTAAGGAGCTGGGATCCAACCTTCATCAGTAGCAGGCAATTCGCCTTGACCTTCGATAGTTTGGCCTGGAGCAACTTGACGAGTAACAACGCTGCGGATTTTAACATCAACGCGACGGTCAGGTTCGATACAAGCGATAAGAGCAGCACGTTTCTTAGCTTTAGAAACTTTTTTGCCCAGTTTAGCAACTTCAGCTTCACAAGTAGCAGTCATGCGAGCTTGAGATTCGCCCAGACCTACCGCAGAGATTTTGCTAGAAGCAACGCCATGACCTACCAAGTAGTTAGCAACTACGTTGGCACGACGCTCAGACAGAGCTTGGTTGTATTGCTCAGAACCCATGAAGTCAGTGTGACCTTCAACACGTACAGTTTGTACGCTTTCGTTGCTCAGGCGTTGAGCCAAAGCGTCCAGGTTTTCTTGAGCTTCAGGGCGCAGGTTGTCTTTGTCGAAGCCGAACAGAGTTTTAGTAGACAGAGAAACAGTTTCATCAACATACTCAGGAGCTTGTTGTACAGGAGCAACTGCTTCACGATCACCACATTCAACACGGCCTTGGGTAGCTTTGTCGAAGTAGCTGTTTTTCCAGCATTCGCCGTAGTTATTACGGACGATTTCTTGAGATTGGCTGCTTACGGTGTAACCGTGTTTGGTATGCGCTTCGCTGGCCATAGCGGTGCCGGAGGCAACCAAGGCAACGAACAATGCGCTTAATTTCAGCTGTTTGGTCATTTTATTCCCTCATCAAATTGTTATGCGGCGGACTAGGAAAGCAACCGCTGCAAAGTACCAATATACAGGCCGCAGTATCAAAACAGCGGCAAATCGGATATATCAGGTTGCACTATAAAGAAGCGCAAGGCAAACTGTCAATACTCGATGCCTTCAAACAATTATGAAGTGCCTGCTTCCTAGTAGTTAATCATGCCGAAAAATCAATCTTGTGTCATTAATTTAGGGCAAAATCAGCCAATTCACCCGCCCAAAGTTGTACAAAAACAACAAAACTTCATCCCCCTTTCATTCACAGATTTCCTGTTTTCATATCATTAAAAGATATTTTCATTAAAAACAACCATTTTCAAAACTCAGGGCAAAACCGGGCAAAATATGTTAAATTACAGACCGTTTGTCGCACAAAATCCACAATAACAACGTATCCGATACTGCCACCATGAAACTGCAACAATTACGTTACGCCCTTGAAGTTTACCGGCACAATCTGAATGTCTCTGAAGCCGCCGATGCGCTTTTTACATCCCAGCCCGGCATTTCCAAACAAATCCGCCTGCTTGAAGAAGAATTGGGTATCCAAATTTTTATCCGCAGTGGCAAGCGTGTGGTTTCCGTTTCGCAACCGGGCAAAGCCGTGTTAGAGATTTCGGAACGGATTTTGCGTGATGTACAGAACATTAAAAATATCGGCAGCGAATTTACCGATCATGACAGCGGCTCCCTGACCATTGCCACGACGCACACCCAAGCGCGTTATGCATTACCTAAAATCGTTGCGGAATTTGTGAAAAACTATCCTAAAGTCAATTTAACCATCAAACAAGGCAGCCCTTCTGCCATTGCGCAAATGGTCAGCAGCGGCGAAGCGGATTTGGCAATTATTACCGAACGCATTGACGATCACCCCGAGTTGAGCAAACTACCCTGCTATGAATGGAACCATGCCGTCATTGTTCCGCACGACCACTCTCTTTTGGACTGCCGCAATCCTTTAAGCCTTGAAGATTTGGCTTCATTTCCGCTGGTTACTTACGAATTTGCGTTCAACTCCGGCAGCAGCATTGCGCGTACCTTTAATAAAGCGCATATCGAGCAACCTGATGTTGCTTTATCGGCTGCCGATACGGATGTATTGAAGACGTATGTACGCTTAGGCTTAGGCGTAGGTTTGATGGCCAAAATGGCTTACGATCCTGTTATTGATCAAGATTTGCAGCTGATTGATGCGGCACACTTATTTGAACCTTCGCCCACTTGGATAGCCTTACGCTCAGATACCTACCTGCGCGGTTACGCGTATGACTTTATCCAGATGTTTGCACCGAAACTGACCAGAGAAGTAGTCGACCGCATTCTGTACACGCCGGTTGTTGAAGATTTTTCAATTTAATATCTGACTATAACTTGCGTAACTTAACAATTATTCTTTAATTCTTGTTAAAAAGGCCGTCTGAAATATTTCAGACGGCCTAAGATTCAGATAGCGTGCGAACAACCAGAAACCATTTTCTTCAAGGTTGTCGCATCTAAGATTTTGATGTGCTTGTGTTCAACAGAAATCAAGCCTTCATGATGGAATTTAGACAAGGTGCGGCTGACTGTTTCCAGTTTCAGCCCCAAATAGCTGCCGATTTCCTCACGCGACATCCGCAAGATAAAATCATTAGCGGCAAAGCCTCGTGAATAGAGACGCTGGGATAGGTTGAGCAAGAATGCCGCCAATCGCTCTTCAGCGCGCATATTGCCCAAAAGCAGCATAACGCCCTGATCTCGGACAATTTCGCGGCTCATCAAGCGGAAAAAGTGAGAACGAAGACTGGGAATATCCTGTCCAAGTTCTTCAATATGTGTAAACGGAAGCTCGCATACTTCGCTGTCTTCCAAAGCCACAGCATCACAGCTGTGAATATGGGAACAAATCCCATCCATACCGATCAGCTCGCCCGACATAAAAAAGCCGGTTACCTGATCTCGTCCATCTTGGCTGGCGACTGTTGTCTTAAAGAAGCCCGCACGGATGGCAAACAAAGAGGTAAACGGCTCGCCGGCACGGAACAGGTATTCACCTTTTTTCAGACGGCGGCTTTGACGAATAACCGCATCTAATTGTGAAAATTCGTTAGGCATCAGTCCGACAGGCAAACACAGCTCGCGTAAAGAACATGTGGAACACAAGGTTTTCATTTGATGTGTTGCATTGTGTGTAGCCATAACGCACCTTTAATTTGCTTAGTTCTCTCAATCCCTGATTAAGCCGAATAACTATTGACCCATGTCAAAGTCGGCATATCATTATGAGGCATTCTACCAAACTATCGAAATTTTGACTAAAATTTTCCCTAATTTCCTTACTTCATACTACAAGCCCCGACCATGAAAATCATCCCCATCTCAAATAACACCAACACAAACAATGAATTACCGGAATTCGACCGCGAATTGATTGCCAGTTTGCCATCAAGCGGTCCACGTTATACATCCTATCCGACCGCCGACCGCTTCCATGAAGGCTTTAAAGAAGCCGAATATATCCAAGCTTTAAACCTACGCAACATGGGCGCGCTCAACAAACCCCTTTCACTCTACATCCACATTCCCTTCTGCAATACCATCTGCTACTACTGCGGCTGCAACAAAATCATTACCAAAGACAAAAGCCGTGCCGATGCCTATATCCAGTATCTGGAAAAAGAAATGGAATTGCTGGCACCGCATTTGGGCGGAAGACACCAGCTCGCGCAGCTCCACTTCGGCGGCGGCACACCCACATTCCTGAGCGACGACCAACTCGAACGCGTCTTCGACATGATCCGCAAATACTTCCAGCTGATTCCCAACGGCGAATACTCCATAGAAATCGACCCGCGCAAAGTCAGCCGCGAAACCGTCCTCAAACTGGGCAAACTCGGTTTCAACCGCATGAGTGTCGGCATTCAAGACTTTGACCCTAAAGTGCAGGAAGCAGTTAACCGCATTCAAAGTTATGAAGAAACCAAAGAAGTGATTGATGCCGCGCGTGAAGCCGGGTTTAAATCAGTCAGCGTCGATTTGATTTACGGCCTTCCGCACCAAAACACCGAAAGTATCAAAATCACCATCGATACGGTCTTATCCCTCGATCCCGACCGCCTTGCCCTCTACCACTACGCTCACTTGCCGCATATCTTCAAACCGCAACGCCGTATCGACACCAATGTCGTTCCCGGCAGCGAAGAAAAACTCGATATGCTGCAATATTGCGTCCAAACCCTGACTGAGCGCGGCTACGTTTTCATCGGTATGGACCACTTTGCCAAACCTGACGACGAGCTCTCCATCGCTCTCAAAGAAGGCTTCCTGCAACGCAACTTCCAAGGCTACTCGACCTATGCCGACTGCGACCTGGTAGCGATTGGCGTGTCCTCTATCGGCAAAATCGGTAGCACCTACTCCCAAAACGAGCGCGACATCGATGCCTATTACGCTGCACTCGATGCCGGACATCTGCCGATTATGCGCGGCTACCAGCTCAATCAAGACGATATTTTGCGCCGCAACATCATTCAGGATTTGATGTGCCGCTTCTCGCTCGACTATCGGATTTACGAAAGCGTGTTCGGCATTCCGTTTAGCCGTTATTTTGCAGCCGAACTGGAAGATATGAAGCAACTGGAAACCCTCGGTCTGGTCCGCCTCAAACCGCACGGCCTGACCGTTACGCCGAAGGGTCGTTTCTTGATCCGCAACATCGCCATGGTGTTCGACTACCATTTGCGCCATAAAGAAACCAAAGCCAAATACTCGCAAACCGTATAAACAGAAATGGAAAAGGTCGTCTGAAAATTTTCAGACGACCTTTGTTTTTATTTTCAATACTTTCGGGTAACATAAAACCATATTTTCCGCTTTATCAGAATTCAAAGTTAATTTGTATAGGCGCGTATCCTATGGTTACCGAACAGCAAAACGATATCCTCAGCATCAATCAAGTACAGCTTCTCCTTGCTGAAAAACGCACGGCACTTGCTATCATGCGTACAGGTATTGCCGTTTTCGCACTCCCTTTGTCTATTTTCAGTGCGCTGATTGCGACATCGAAATGGTACGAGGCCGTTGATGTTTGGCCTTTGCTCGTACTGGTCAGTCTGATGAACATCAGCTTGATTATTTTCTCGGTCTATCTGATTACCCGCTCGCTCCGTAGAATGCACCAATATGACCGGCTGATTGCCGATATCAAATACAACAATCAGTCTTTGCGCAAACTGATTAAGTCATAAAATGCAGATAGTTGGGGCTGAACATAGGTTGTCTGAAAATCAAAATATAGCGGAACTCCAAATATGTATTAAAACATGATTCTGTCAAACATACCGTAATTGTTCTTGGAGATGTTACTGTATACTTTGCTCCCCCCATTTGAATCGATACGATACCATTGCAGTAATTGAGATTAAAATGAACAACAAATATAAAGAATGGATAAAAATCATACTGCTCCCTCATTTAATAACGGCTATTTTTTTAGGGCCGGCAATAATTGTTTTTTGGTCAGGTGGATTTATCGGTCTCTATTCTGTTATAAACGTGTTCAGTGAATTAGGTTCGCTTAAATATTGTATTTATATTGGAATTCCTTTAATTTTTATAATGTTCTTACTTGGGTTTTATTGGAAAAATCTGACAATAGGGAAGATACTGACTTCTTCTGCGATATATTTATGGTTTCTCTTAGGTTTTTTATGCCTAGGGTGGCAGATATAAATTTATTGAAATGATCAACTCAATTGGACATTGATAGGAACCCTGCTGGATACACCGATCATGTTTAGACAAATACAAATGCAGTCTGCAATTTTGGTTTATCCGGTCTCAGGTCTCGAACGCTTTTAAAATATGGAACAACCCGATTTTTTCCCCATCCCCAGTCCCTGTATAGGTGTCTGCGAAGCCAATGCCAAAGGTTATTGCAAAGGCTGCCTGCGCAGCCGGGAAGAGCGCCTGTACTGGCTCCAGATGACCGACAGCCAAAAGCATCAAGTCATGCACCTTCTATCCCTCAGGAAAGCCAAAATCCGCAACCGCAAAACAGAAAAGACCGACACGGGCGAACATCCGGTTCAAAACCTGCTCGATTTCTAAATTGCCCTTGCCTACAGCACACCACAATAAGGAAAAACATGAAAAAACTGCTTGCCTGCCTGCTGATACCATTTACCGCCCTCGCCTTGGGCGCCTGCAAACCCGCCGCGACCTCACCCGAAAGCAAACCTGCCGAACTTAACTGGCAGCAGCCTAAACTGACCAGCAATGTCTGGAAAATCAGCAAAGAAGGCCAACCAGACTCCTATCTGCTCGGCACCATCCACATGGGACGAACCAATCAAACCTTGTCTTCCGATGCCCTCAAACTGTTGCAATCCACCGACCAACTGACGACAGAAGTTGACCCACTACCGGACAGCAGTCCGGAAACGAAAAAAATGTATCAAAAATACTTCAAGGAAGTCATGAGTACCGAACCACTCAGCCGCAAGCTTGGCAAAACAGATTTCCGTCTTTTACAAGAAATCTATTCAAAAAATGAAGAAAGCCGACCCATTGCCCAAATTGCCGACAAACTCCATCCGTGGGCGGCATTAGTCTTTGTCGGCAGCGCATTTCCCCAAGGATATAGCGCAGAAACCGGTGCAGATATGTTGCTGACCAACGCAGCAGTCAATATCAACAAACCGCGTGGTTCATTAGAAAGCTTGGACGAAGTTTCCGCAATCTTCAAAGCACAGCCTGAAGAAACCATGCTCAACTTTCTGAAAGCCAGCATTAAAACCAATAAAGAAGAAACCGAAGATATCAAAAAACTCCATCAAGCCTATTCAGACGGCCGCTTTGAAGAACTCATTCCACTTTTGGAAGAAACCGAACAGCGCACCCTCAAACTTGTTGATACTAAGTACGCCAAAGCCATGTCCGATTGGCTGAAAAACGACCTCCTGATCCGCCGCAACTTGGCATGGCTGCCTGAAATCCGCAAGCAATCCGCCAAACAAAGCACCCTCTTTGCTGTCGGCATTGCCCATTTATCCAGCGAAAAAGGCCTAATCGAACTATTGCGTCAAGAAGGCTATCAAGTAACGCCCGAACCCAAAGTCCTGATTTGGCAATAAACCTTATCAGCAAACGACAAGGCCGTCTGAAAGTCTTTCTTTCAGACGGCCTGAGACCTTTGCAAAAAAGCC
>NZ_KV831705.1:0-37919 GCF_001837185.1 Neisseria sp. HMSC064D07
ATGCGGATACCAAGTCTGTAGAAGTGGGCTACACAGATGAAGCGGGCACACCGAAAACAGCAACCTTGACGAAAGGTGAGGACGGCAACTGGACTTCAAGTAACCCGGATGTTGCGGTAGACCCAGCGACTGGCAAAGCAACCATCCCGGCAGATAAAGTGAAAGATGGTTCTGAAGTTTCTGCGAAAGCGACTGACACTGCGGGTAATGCAGGTGAAGAAGGTACAGCGAATGCAGGTAATAATCCTGACACGACTGCACCGGCTAAACCGACTGTTGAAGCGAAAGACAACGGTTCAGTGGAAGTGACACCTCCTGCAGATGCAGATACCAAGTCTGTAGAAGTGGGCTACACCGATGAAGCGGGTACACCGAAAACTGCTACATTAACCAAAGGTGAAGATGGCAACTGGACTTCAAACAACCCGGATGTTGCGGTAGACCCAGCGACTGGCAAAGCAATCATCCCAGCAGATAAAGTGAAAGATGGCTCTCCGGTGACTGCGAAAGCGACTGACACTGCAGGTAACGCAGGTGAAGAAGGTACAGCGAATGCGGGTAATAATCCTGACACAACTGCGCCTGGTAAACCAACTATTGAAGCGAAAATGAATGGTTTTGTTTATATTAATCCTCCAGCAGATGAAGATACTAAATCAGTTGAAGTGCACTACATTGATGAAGAGGGAAATCCGCAAACTGTAACGATTACTAAAGATGCTGATGAGGGTTGGGTATCATCTAATCCAAATGATGATATCTGGCTCAATTCAGAGACTGGTAAAATAACACTTCTGGCACATCAAGTGAAAGATGGCTCTCTAGTGAAAGCCTCGGCAACAGATAATCAAGGTAACACAGGTGAAGTCGCAACGGAAAATGCGGTTAACGTTCCGGATACTTATGGGCCAAGCATGCCGGAAGTAGTTGCATTACAAGATCGTTCTGCAAGAGTAACAATGCCAAAAGATGCCAATGTTGGAGATTTTGTTGTAATTAAACGAGGTATTTATCAATATGAGTCTTTTTGGACCTTCGGTTCACTTTATCCTGATGATAATGATGAAATTTTAGCTATTTTGACTAAACAACAGGATGGTAGTTGGATTTCAGATAAACCGGAGAATGTGCCAAATGTTGATGCCGGCAATGATAATACTATTGTTCCAGCTAAGAAACTTAAAGGATTCGGTACTGTATATGCTCATGCAGAGGATCCTGCAGAGAATTTCTCTGCACCAGGATATACTAATCTTGCTAGCGAAATTGCCTCTCCAACAATAACCGTAAAAACAGATGGTTTTGTAGAAATTACCCCTCCTGCAGTTAAAGACCTTAAATCTATGGCAGTAAGATATTTTGATAAAGCAGGTACTCTGAAAATTACAATGTTAACGAAAGGTGAAGATGGTAATTGGACTTCGGACAATCCAGATATTACGGTAGAGCCAGCGACTGGAAAAGCGATGATTTCATCAGATAAAATAGAAGGGGGCTCGCAAATAGCTGCGAATGCCTTTGATACTTCGGGTATAATCAGTTATCCAGGTCTCAATATAGTAGGTAAAAACCCTGATACTACAGCACCAAGCGCACCGGAAGTCATTCCATCGACTACGGATGGATCAGTCACCGTGAAAGTACCAGATGATGCAAAAGTGGACGATTATGTTTCAATATCGGTAATCCCTAACCGCCCTGGTATATTTTTTAACCCAGAGAATTCTAATTTTTCTATCGGCATAACTTTAATCAAAAAGGCAGATGGCAGCTGGTCTTCAAGCTATTATTCAATAGTACCAGAGATTGAAGCAGGTCAGAACAGCACAACCATTCCACAAGACCAAGTAAAAGATGGTTCTTATGTGATAGCTACGTCGAGAGATCTTGCTGGCAACCAGAGTGTATCAGTAAGGGCTCAAGCGGGTGAAGATACTAAAGTTCCTGATGAATCTGGGGTATCATCTAATACTATAGATAGTAACGGTATGGGCAGTAGCGGTAATGACTATGCAAGCTTTGATCAAATTGCGGGCACCATTAATATGGGCGAGGGTAATGATATTCTTGAAGCGCGTGATACAGGTGAACCGTTCTCCTATGGAGTATACAATGCAAGAGTAGATATGGGTTCAGGCGATGATATTGTAAGAACATCAGGTACTATTCAGCATGACTCTATTTACAAAGGAATATCTATTGATGGTGGTGATGATTTCGATACACTTGAGTTTGTGAACCGAGATGGCGAAGCAATTATGACCAAGATTTTATCGATCTCTAACTTTGAGAAAATTGATATTAAAGGTACGTTAAACAACACAGTTATGATCCACAAAGATGATGTTGAGAGAAACCACAGTGCTAAACCAACGGTTGATGACAGTGGTAAATCTCACAACAACGTGTTAATTGTTGATGGTAATGAAGGTGATAAAGTGGATTTAAGTGAGATTAGTAAAGTTGCAAGCTCACAAGTTAATTATGAAGGCAATACTTATCATGTTTACCACACCGGTTCTAACGAACTCTGGATTGATTCAGATATTGCTGTTGCTTAATTTGTAACATCTATTAGAAAAACGCACCTTCGGGTGCGTTTTTTATCTGCTTTACACATGAAGGTCGTCTGAAAACCTGAGACCTTTGCAAAATTCCTTTTTTCCCAACAGCCGAAATTCAAGCACAGTTTCAGACGGCCTTTTATCTATGCCATGAAATCAACCGCGACGCCAAGTTGTACCGCCGGCATTGTCTTCCAGAATGATTTTGTGTTCGTTCAGAAGGTCGCGGATACGGTCGGATTCCGCCCAGTTTTTGTCCGCGCGCGCCTGTTTGCGGCGGGCGATCAAATCGTCGATTTCCTCGTTGGATAGGCCGTCTGAAACAGTACCGCCTTGCAGGAATTCAATCGGGTCGCGTTGCAGCAGGCCGATGATGCCGCCCAAAGCTTTCAGGCAGCCGGCGAGGTGCGCATCATTGGTTTTGTTCACTTCGCCTGCCAGTTCGAATAACACGGCAACGGCTTCGACTGTACCGAAATCGTCGTTCATGGCGGCGTAGAAACGGCGGGTGTAGTCGTTGGCGTTTTCAGACAAATCAAACTCAGCCGCTGGTGTGTTTTTCAACGTGGTGTACAGGCGTGTCAGCGCGCCTTTGGCGTCGTCCAAATGCGCGTCGGAGTAATTCAGCGGGCTGCGGTAGTGAGCGCGCAGGATGAAGAAGCGCACGACTTCGGGGTCGTATTGTTTCAACACTTCGCGGATGGTGAAAAAGTTGCCCAACGATTTGGACATTTTTTCGCCGTCCACACGGATGAAGCCGTTGTGCAGCCAGTATTTGACGTGGCTGGCGATGCTTTGACCGTGGTGGGTTTGTGCATGGTCATGGCCGCAGGTATGACCGCTGGCACCGACGCTTTGGGCGATTTCGTTTTCATGGTGCGGAAATTGCAAATCCGCGCCGCCACCGTGAATATCGAAAGTATCGCCGAACAGATTTTCGCTCATGGCAGAGCATTCAATATGCCAACCCGGACGGCCGTTGCCCCAAGGGCTTTCCCATGCAGGTTCGCCTGCTTTGGCCGCTTTCCACAACACAAAATCAAGCGGATCGCGTTTGAAACCGTCCACTTCTACACGCTCGCCTGCGCGCAGGTCGTCCAACGATTTGCCCGACAGTTGTCCGTAAGCGGAAAACTCGCGCACGGCGTAGTAAACATCGCCGTTTGCGGCAGGATATGCCTTGCCGTTTTGAATCAGGGTTTCAATCATGGCAATCATTTGCGGAATGTTTTCCGTTGCCTTCGGCTCAATATCCGGACGCAACACGCCCAAAGCATCGGCATCTTCGTGCATAGCCTGAATGAAACGCGCGGTCAGTTCGCCGATGGTTTCGCCGTTTTCAGCCGCACGGGCGATGATTTTGTCGTCGATGTCGGTAATGTTGCGCACATAAGTGAGCGGATAGCCGCACTCGCGCAACCAACGGGCAATCATGTCGAATACAACCATCACGCGAGCATGACCTAAATGGCAGTAGTCGTAAACAGTCATACCGCAAACGTACATACGCACGTTTTTAGGGTCGATGGGGGTAAAGGGTTCTTTTTTGCGGGTAAGGGTGTTGTAGATGGTGGTCATGGAATTTTCAAAATTTGTATAAACAGAGGGAAATTATTTTGGATTTTTTGTGCAGGCAAATTCTTTATTCATAAGCTAAAAAAGAATCAAAAATTAATCCATTTGAAAGTATGGTTTGTTCGATTGGCTTTACCCAATCGACTAAATGTTTGTTTTTCAGATATTGATGTTGATTTATCCATATTTGCAGCTGTGGATAAACCGATGAGTTATCAAAAATAAAACTTTCATCGGCAAACGGTAATGCGGTATGAAGGTTTTGCAGGCTTACATGGTAGCGTTTGAGGATTAACTCAGGATCTATCCAGTGTCCGCCGCTTGCGACGCGCTCCTGCATACGGCGGATATTTAATTCGGGTGTCGCAAGACCGATATAGTTGAGTATGACGTAGAATCCGGCATTGCTGGCCGTTTGAATGCGGGTAAGGGCGGATTTGCCGGATAAGGTCGATTCCATGGAAAAAGAAATTCGATTATCCAATGCTTGACGGAATAAGCGCAATGCAGTTTTTCCCGCTTCCATATCGGCTAAACGAGGCATTTCAGGGTTAATTTCTGCTGCGATATGGTCAGAATCAATCACTAACGAGACACGATCTTGATTGAATTGGCGCAGGGTAGATTTGCCCGAACCGTTAGCACCACAGTAAAAAATCGCTTTAGGCCGGTTGTTTGACATGGCCTACTGTTCTTTGATTACCGGAAGGATGGTATTCGATAAGGTTGCCTTCATTATCGACTACCGTGATTACGGCGTATTTTCGTTTTTCTGCCAGCCATGCCTGATACAAAATTTTAAGCAAAGCTTGCTTTTTCGCCAATTCGATACGTTGTTTATCAGAAATCATGGTCTTCCTTGCTTCTTGTTCCTGTATTCAGACGGCCCTATATTACATTAAACAGGTCGTCTGAAAACTTTTTATTTCCTTACTCTGGCTTAAACACGCCAGTATCCGTTTTAGGCTGCTGCTCAGCAATTCCGGCTTTTGCCGCTGCCTGCTCCGCTTCTGCTTTTTCGGCTTCGATGCGTTTTTTCTCGGTTAGGTATTGGTTGATTTGGTGTACCAATTCCTGAGTGCCTTGGTGGGTCAGGGCGCTGATTTGGAAGAGGCGCGGGGTCTCCATATCGAATTGGAAGCGGTCGTCTGGTTTCGGATAGTCCCAGCCGATGGCTTCGAGGAAGGCGGCGCTACGCGCTTGGGCTTCTTCTTCGTCGAGCATGTCGAGTTTGTTCAGCACCAGCCAGCGCGGTTTGTCGTAGAGTTCTTCGTCGTATTTGCGCAATTCATTGATGATGGCGAGGGCTTCTTCTGCTGGGTTGACGGCTTCGTCGAAGGGCGCCAAATCGACGACGTGCAGCAGCAGGCCGGTGCGCGATAAGTGTTTGAGGAAGCGGTGGCCGAGGCCTGCGCCTTCTGCTGCGCCTTCAATCAGACCGGGGATGTCGGCCATGACGAAGCTGTGGTTTTCGTCGATGCGCACGACGCCCAAGTTTGGATGCAGGGTGGTGAAGGGGTAGTTGGCGATTTTGGGGCGTGCGGCGGATACGGCGGTAATCAGGGTGGATTTGCCGGCGTTGGGCATACCTAATAAGCCGACATCGGCGAGGACTTTAAGCTCGAGTTGCAGGGAGCGGGTTTCGCCTTCTTCGCCGGGTGTGGATTGTTTGGGCGCGCGGTTAACGGAGGATTTGAAGTGGATGTTGCCCAAGCCGCCTTTGCCGCCTTTGGCGAGGCAGACGCGTTGGCCGTGATAAGTGAGGTCGGCAACGATTTCGTCGGTGTCGAGGTCGCGGATAAGGGTGCCGACGGGCATTTTGAGGACGATGTCGTCCGCACCTGCGCCGTAGCGGTCGGAGCCGTGGCCTTTTTCGCCGTTTTTGGCTTGGTAGCGTTTGACGAAGCGGTATTCGACGAGGGTGTTGGTGTTTTCGTCGGCTTCCGCCCAAACGCTGCCGCCTTTGCCACCGTCGCCGCCGTCAGGGCCGCCGCGGGGTACGAATTTTTCGCGGCGGAAACTGGTTGCGCCATTACCGCCTTTGCCTGCGGCGACTTCGATTTTTGCTTCGTCGATAAATTTCATGATGTTCTCTTATGGGTATTCGGTTGTTTCAGACGGCCTTTGTTAATAGAGGAGCTTGGTGTCTGAACGGATAAAATGTTGCTTATTATAAAGGATATTTCGGTTTTAGGCCGTCTGAAATATGGTTTCAGACGGCCTTGGATTTATTGGGCTAGGGCTTGGTCGATTTCTTGATAGAGTTGGGAGAAATTGGGTTCGCCAACGTAGGTTTTAAGGATGTTGCCGTTTTTATCGATCAGGACGGAAGTCGGGTAAACCTGTGTGCCAAAGGCTTTTGCGGCAGTTTTGTCGGCATCGTACATGACGGTGAAGGGAAGGCCGTAGTCTTTGACATACTGATGGACGCTTTCGATGGGGTCGATGGGTTGGGCAATGCCGAGGACTTGGAAATTTTTGCCTTGATAATCTTGGGCGGTTTTGATGATTTTAGGCATTTCGCTCACGCAACCGGGGCAGGAGGGAAACCAGAAGTTAATGAGGGTAACTTTGTCTTTCAAATCGGCGTTGGTAATGGTTTTGCCTTGCAAGTTGGACAGGACGAAATCAGGGGCGGCTTTGTTGCTGGGGATAAGGACGAAGGCAAGAAGCGCGCCAATTGTGGCAATGACAAGGAGTGTGAGTATTTTTTTCATGATTCGAGGTTTTGAATGGCGTGTGCTAAGGTTTGGGGAACGCTGATGCTGCGGCCGCTTTCGCTGCTGACGGGCATAAGGGTCACTTCGGCTTCGATGGCGGCTTTGCCGTTGGGCAGGGTCGCGGTTTGGCTGAGGATGATGTGGCGTGTGCCGATGTCTTTCAGACGGCCTGTAAAGGTTAAAACATCGCCTTCGAGCGACGGACGGCGATAGCGGATATCGACGCGTGCAACAACGAGCATGATGCCTTCGAGTTCGGACAGAAGGTCATGCTCTTGAAAAAACGTCCAGCGCGCTTCTTCGAGAAATTCGAGATAGCGCGCATTGTTGACGTGGCCGTAGCCGTCGAGATGGTAGTTGCGGACGGTCAGTTTCATCAGTTGAGATTGATGGGTTGGAACTCTTCGCGTGCGATTGGTTCGTGTTCGAGGTCGGTAATCACGGTGGAAAGTTGGATGTCGAACCATTCGTTGAAAATGTCGGCGTCCAAATCAGGCCATTCGCTTTCGTCTTCGCACCAGTCGGCCAATTCGGCAGCAAAAATATCTTCGAAACGCGCTTCGATCTCGTCCCATACTTCGTCGGCAGTTTCGCACGGGCGAACGAGGTAGGAGTTGGCATCGGCTTGGATATCTTCAAGTGTCAGGCCGTCAAGGTGATTGCCGGGCAGGGATTTCAGCCAGTTCCAAAAAGGATCGAGGGGGATAAGCAGGAAGACGCTGCGGTTGACTTCGTACATGGTGTTTTCCTTGGTTTCTGTATAGTTGAATGATATAGCAAAGGTGGTGGACTGGCTATCCTTTGGAGGATAAAGGCCGTCTGAATTTCAGACGGCCTTTATTTTTGGGAATAATCAGGGGTTTTCTGATGGTGTTTGATACAGGGTTTGGGGATTGGCTGTATCGGGGATTTCTTCCGGAGTGGATTGGGGGGCTGCTACCGGTTCGGAAGTGGTGTTGCTGTCCACCAAGTCATCGATGTCGATATTGTCGTCTTCGCTTTGAGGGAGCGTGCCGCCGGTTTGTTGGGTGCGGACTTTCATGTAAAGGTCGCGTGTGTAGCTGTATTTGTCGATGGCTGCACCTTCGAGGCTGTCGGTCAGGTCGAGGAGCTCTTTGCGGGTGTTGATGGCTTGCATGCCGGTTGTACCCCAGCGTCCTGCGCTGGTGTGGAAGACGGCATTTTTAACCGGATAGACGGTGGTAATGGCGTTGCCGACGGTATCGCGTACGGTAGACGGGCCGAGCAGGGGGACGACGAAGTAGTTGCTGTTTTTCCAGCCCCATGAGGCGAAGGTGTCGCCGAGGGTGTTTTTATTGCTGGGTACGCCGCCTGCACCGGCTACGTCGATTAAACCGCCAAGGCCGAAGGTGGTGTTGATGCCGACGCGGACGAGGTCTTCGCTAGCGCGTTTGATGTCAAGGCGCAGCACGTTGCTGCCGAAGCTGACAACATCGCGCAGGTTGTTGAAGAAGTTGCTCACGCCGGTACGCACCGGTTTGGGCGTTACTTTGCGATAGCCGCGTGCTACAGGGGAAAGGACGTATTTGTCTGCTTTGTCGTTGAACTTGGAAACGGTGCGATTGTAGCCTTCGTAAGGGTCGGCCGGATTGCGTTCGGCAAGTGCGGGAGCGGAGGCAAGGCTGATGATGAGGCAGAGGGAAGCGGTGGTTTTTTTCATGATTGCAACCAGTCTTTGATTTCGTAAAGTTCGGCCAGTGCGCGGACGGAATCGGGAATGTTTTGAATGGTCGGTTTTTTGTCTGTCCGGCGCAGAGCGTTGAGCAGCAGGGAAACGCAGGCGGAATCTGCTTTGCCTACTTGGCTGAAGTCTATGCTGTCTGTTTCTTTCAGACGGCATTGTTGTTCGTAGCGCGCAAAGGCGGAGGCAGTCAGGGTTTTGACGGTAACGTCGCCGCTGATGTAGAGCGTGCCGTTGCGGATTTCTGTTTGCATGGTGTCTTTATGATGTAAGGCACCATGCCGTCTGAACATCAGGCGGCATGGTGCGGGGGTGGATTATTTACCGCCGTTTTTGGCTTTCAAGTCGGCAATCAGACCATCAATACCTTTGGCTTTGATGGTTTCGCCGAATTGGTTGCGGTATACGGTAACCAAGCTTGCGCCTTCGACTGCGACATTGTATGCGCGGTATCTGCTGCCGCTTTGATAGGTGGTGAAGTCCATGTTGACCGGTTTTTGGCCGGAAACGTTGATTTCGGCGCGGACAACGATTTCTTTACCGCCTTTGTTTACGACCGGGTTGTCTTTGATGTTGACCTTGGCGTTTTTGAATTTCAGCATGGTGCCGGAGTAGGTGCGGATCAGCAGGGTTTGGAACTCTTTAGTCAACGCTTGTTTTTGTGCGTCAGTTGCAGTACGCCATGGGTTGCCGACGGCCAAAGCTGTCATGCGTTGGAAGTCGAAGTAAGGGATGGCGTAGGCTTCAGCTTTTTGGCGTGCAGTGTTGGCATCGCCGCTGTTGAGGATTTTCAGCACTTGAACGGAGTTTTCACGGACTTGGTTGACTGCGTCGGCAGGAGAGGCAAATGCCATGCTGATGCTCAATACGCCGATGCTCAATGCGCTGATGAAGGAAGTTTTTTTCATGGGAGTGTCCTGAATATTGGGTTGATATGTGTTTATTGTTTGTTTTGACCGGCAGATTCACTGTCTGCGTTTTTTTCGGCAAAGCTGGTCATGAATTTGCCGATAAGGTTTTCCAAAACCATGGCGGAGCTGGTGACGGTAATGGTGTCGCCTGCCGCCAAAGAATCAGTATCGCCGCCTTGTTGCAGGCCGATGTATTGTTCGCCCAACAAGCCTGAAGTCAGGATTTGTGCGGAAACGTCGCTGCTGAACTGATATTGACTGTCCAGATTGAGGGCAACTTTTGCCTGATAGGATTTAGGGTCGAGCTGAATGGATGCAACGCGGCCCACCAGTACGCCTGCGGATTTGACCGGAGCGTTGGTTTTCAAGCCGCCGATGTCGCTGAAATCGGCATAGACGGTGTAGGTTTGAGAGGATTTGCCGAACGATTGCCCGCCGGCGGCTCGGAAGGCGAGAAAGCCGATAGCGGCTGCGCCCAGTAAGACAAACAGTCCTACCCAAAATTCCAAAGCATTTTTTTTCATGTGCTATTGTCCTTGTTTCATTCTTTTTAAGTGTCGTTTCAGACGGCCTTTAGTCGGTAAACATCCACGCGGTCAACATAAAGTCGACAGCGAGGATGGTCAGGGCGGAAGACACTACTGTTCGTGTACTGGCGCGCAAAATACCTTCGGAAGTCGGTACGCAGTGGAAGCCCTGATGTACGGCGATCAGCGTAACGGCTACACCGAAAGCGGCGGATTTGATTAAGCCGTTGAGTACGTCGTAATGGAAGGTAATGTTGTTTTGCATTTGCGACCAGAAAATACCGCCGTCCAAGCCCAGCCATTCGACGCCGACCAAATACGCGCCGTAAATACCGGCAACGTTGAAAATCGACGCCAGCAAAGGCATGGAAAACACACCTGCCCAAAAGCGCGGTGCAACCACGCGTGCCACAGGGTCGACCGCCATCACGTTCATTGCTTCAAGCTGCTCGGTGGTTTTCATCAAGCCGATTTCGCTGGTCATGGCACCGCCCGCGCTGCTGGCAAACAGAATAGCCGCCAATACGGGACCCAATTCACGCAACAGGGAAGCGGCAACCATATAGCCCAGAATATCGGCGGATTTGAATTTTGCCAGCTGCGTATAGCCCTGCAAGCCCAACACCATGCCGACAAACAGGCCGGACACAGCAACAATCAGGACAGACAACACGCCTGCAAAGTAAACCTGGCGGATGCTCAGGCGCGGGCGGGTAAATGCCGTGCCTGATTTGGCCAAGATATGCAGGAAAAACAGCGTAATGCTGCCCAGCGATTGGATGAAGCCGAGGGTTTTTGCCCCGACGGAACGGATAAAATTCATAGGTTTCAGTTGATTGGTTAAATGGTTTTCAGACGGCCTTGTTTAAAATTCAGGCCGTCTGAACATCAGCCCAGCAAGTCTTGTTTTAAAGTTGTTTGCGCCGGATAGCGGTAGGCGACAGGGCCGTCTGCCAAACCTCCGACAAACTGGCGTACCCAAGGCGAGTCGAGTTCGCGCATTTCTTCGGGCGAGCCGGAGAACATGATTTCGCCGTGTGCCAGGAAAATGACTTGATCGACGATTTCCAGCGATTTTTCGATGTCGTGCGTTACCATCACGCTGGTGGAGCGCAGGGCTTTGTTGGCGCGGCTGATGAGGTGGGCGATAACGCCCAGCGAAATCGGGTCAAGGCCGGTGAAAGGCTCGTCATACAACATGATTTCAGGGTCGAGCGCAATCGTACGCGCGAGGGCGACGCGGCGCGACATACCGCCGGAAAGCTCGGAAGGCATCAGATTTTCAACACCGCGCAAACCGACTGCATTCAGTTTCAACACCACCAAATCGCGGATGACCGCTTCGGGCAAATCCGTCAGCTCGCGCATAGGGAAGGCGATGTTGTCGAAGACGGACAAGTCGGTGAACAATGCGCCGTGTTGGAACAAAACGCCCATGCGGCGGCGGTGTTCATACAGCTCCTGCGCCGAAAATGCGGCCAAATCGCGCCCTTCAATCAACACTTTTCCCGATTGCGGGTGGATTTGACCCGTAATCAGGCGCATCAGCGTGGTTTTACCGCTGCCCGAACCACCCATTACGGCGGCGAAATTGCCTTGTGGAATGCTGAAGTTGATGTTGTTCAGAATAGGACGGTCGCCATATGCGAAGGCAACGTCTTTCATTTCGATGAAGGGTGTGGAACTCATGCAGGAGAGGGGTATCAAAAAATGTATTTTAATTACGGGTATTGTAAAGGGTATTGGATATTCGGGCAATTTTCAGACGGCCTGTGCTTAGGAATAACGGGTAAAAACGTGTGAAAGAATGCAGAAGCGTTGGTGGTACGGTCGTTTTGTCGTATGTTGTGTCAAACATACAGACGGATTTGTAGGTATATTTGTATAGAAATACAAAAATAACTGAATCAAATCTAATAAAAATATTTTTATTATCAAATATCAATACTTTTTTTGGGGGAGCTTAGACAGTAAACAGCTAATCCAATATCTATATTGAATTCTTTGTGAAAAGAAAGAATAAAACATCGATAAATTTCCTTTTCTCTCTCTTATAGAGTTATAAGGATATTTCTTTAATCTCATTATTTTGCTCTGTGTCTAAAGCGTCCTGTTGGTCCATACATTTCCCCCGTTATGAGTCTGTTTTCATCCATATAGTTTCAAATTTAGTGGGATACGGACTTAGCTAATGGGCTTAAATCAACGAATAGAAGGAACTCCTCCATTTTTAGAAACAAATATAGGCCAATTTCCAATAATAGATTTGTTTATATCCATTGTTTCTAAATATTCTTTTGACTGATATGGGAAAACCCACCCATCATCATTTTCTCGTACATGAGATTCAACTATTAACAATGAAATTCCCATTTCTTGCTCTATTTGACTTAAAAAAGATACTGCGATTTTCTTTGCTTCTTGATAAGTAATTACCATGGAAATACTCCAAATTGAAAATGTTTGAAGATAGTAAAATTGACTTCTCCTCCTTTTTGTATTTGCCCATCAATATACCTTTTGGGATAATTGCGCTTTATGGCCTACTGGATCGGTAGCGTTAAACAAAGGCCGTCTGAAACGATTTTTCTGTTTTTAGATAGCCTCTAAGCTCAAACCTTGAGAACCGCATGCGTGCGTTTCATACACATCCTACTTGTTGAGTTTAGGTTTCATATGGGCTACGGCTTGCGGATGTCAGACAATTTTTTTTTAATTTAGTTGGGTTTTCAACTCAACCTACACACTTAATCTGAAAGTTCATATAGCATATCCAAAAAGGCATCAAAACTATCTGCAATATGGCTAGTTACCATTTTCGTATCTCCATTCTCATCTTCATAAAAATCATCATGATACATCAGAATTATACATGGATTTTCATTGCATTTTCTGTAATCAAAACAGATATAATCGCCATTAGCTGAAATCCCAAAAGCAATCACTTTTTTTGCATACCCATATTCATCATCAATACATGAATAGCTATAAATATCTTCATAGCCTAAATTTTGCTTATACCCTAAAAATGAAATGTCCCTTTCATCATTTTCACCGTATTGATTGATAAAATTGAAAATATTTTCTTTAGGGTATAAATGATCATGTTTGCTAAGAAATGATACATATGAAACAGGAAAAACGACCCCTACATCTTCAGCAAATTGTTGAATTGTTCTTATTGGAACCAATCCCTCATCTGATAATATTGATAGTTTTCTCATTTTTACTGACCTTTCTTTAACGATTTTTGACCAGTATGCCTAACAGCTTTATGAATACTATTAGGAATTAACTGCATATTATAAAGAGGCGGGCAAATATGCCCGCCTTGTTTTTAATATTTCTGCAAACCTTCTACCTTGATTTCTTTGGCATTGGCATGGATGAAGGCTTGAGTCGCTTTCATCGTGGCCTGAATGCGCGGATCGTTCCAGCGCACGATTTGGTTGTTTTCATCGCGCTTGTCCGACCAGATAATCACTCCGTCGGTGTATTTTTTGCTGATTTCGAGCATTTTGCGCCAGCGGACGGGGTCAATGAATTGTTTGAAATAAGGGCTGTTGGTGGCCGAATAATATTGCGGCCAAATGTAGCCGATGATTTTTTTGTTGGGAAAGCGTTGGTGGATGTCGTCAACGGCGGTTTTCACGTCTTTTTCCCATTGCACCAAATCGGGGGAAGTGATGTAGAACACGGGATTGGCATAGTCGCTGATGGCGGCGGTGGGTGCACGGCGTTTACTGACTTGCCGCCATTTGGCCAAGATGGTTTCGTTGTCAACGTTGGGGCGGTAGTGGCGGATGCTGTGCAGGTGTTCGGAAGGCATGCCGTAGTTGCTGATGACAGCGCGCGGGTTTTCTTCTCTGAAGATTTGGTACATCCGCGCGAAGTCGGTTCTCAATTCGTCAGGGGTCAGCAGCTGGCCGTCTTTTTCGGCAAACCAGCTTTCGATGTCGGTGGAAATGGTGCGGTAGCCTTCACGGCGCGATTGTTTGGCCAATTCACGGATGCGCGCTTCGTTGAGTACGCCGTGTTTGCGTTTGCCCGTTGGATCGGGTTTAACCAGCTCGCTTTCGTAAACCAAGAACACTTTGGAGAGTTTGTCGGCGGTCAGGTCGGGTTTGCCGACATAGTCCATGCGGTCGTAGATGATGAAATCTTTGGCATGGGCGGAGAGGGCGGTCAATAAGAGGACGAGGGGCAAAAGGCGGTTGGGTTTCATATTTTTAGGCAGATAAGGGAAAAGGGCCATTGTACGGGAAGCAGTGTTAAAGTGAGTCAAAGGCCGTCTGAAAGGATAAAAGTTCTTTCAGACGGCCTTTGTTGGATTGGGGTATTCAGTTTTGAGGTTAGTGTGATTTACTGCGCCGCAGTTTTTTCCAGCAATAGGAAAGTCTCGGCTTTGTTGCGCGGTCTTGCGCCTTGCCACAAGGTTTGCCAGCCCGAAGGTGCGCCGACATTGGCGGCTTGGCGGATGAGGCGGTAGCGACAGGACGGGTTGTCGGTCGTGGTTTTAATATGGCTGTATTGTGTCCATGCGATTCGTGTGCGCTGGTCTTGGCCATCGATGCTGATACATTCGAGGCCGTCTGAAAGTTTCTGTTTCAATTCGGAAGAAAGCGCGGCTTCCATTTGGTGTACCACCGGCGCATGGCTTTTGGCGGCGTTGAGCCATGGTAAAAACAGGGTCATCAGCAAGGCCCAGGCCAAGGTAACGCCGGCCGCCCAGTTGGTCACGGCTTGGCGGCCGCGGATGTTTTTACGCGTAATCGCCCAGAACCACAACGGAGTAAACAGCAGGGCAACGGCCATCGGAATCGGGTCGATGTCGGGGATGTAATACGGGCTGAAATAGGCGGCACGTTCGGCCAGTTTGGCAGGCCAGCCGTAGTTCATGGCAAAGAAGCCCAGCCACAGGAATACGGCAATCAGACCGAATGCCATGATGCCGAACCAGTTGATAAATGCCGCTGCGCCGCGACGCAGGCCGTCCAGTTGTGCCGCGCCGAGCAGGGCGAGCGGCGGCAACAGCCAAACGAGGTTGTCTTGCAGGCGTTGCGGGTTGATGGCGAGCAGGGCTGTCATGATAACCAGCCACGACAGGCTCAGAATGCCCCAGTTTTTATCGTGGATACGCGTGCGGCTGAGCGTCCATGCCGCCAGCGGCCAAGCAGGCAGGGTAAACCACAGCAGGTTTTTCAGATAATAGGGCAGGTTGAAGGCCGTCTGAATCTGATGGAAGCCACCGAATACGCCTAAGGAATAATGATTGAACCAAATATCAAACCATTCTGGATTGGTTTTTGATAACACCAGCGGATACAGAATCAGCAGGGGCAGGGAAACGACGATGGCGCCAATCAGGGTCAGCAGATAGCGTTTGCTTTGCCAAGTGGAATGGAACGACAGGGCAAGTGCCAAAAACATCATGGCCGCGGTCAGCAGGTAGCCTGAGGAAAGGGAGAGTAAAACCCAGCCGCCGCACAACAACAAAATGGCGATAATGACGCGGCGGCGTGCCAGTGAAAAGCCGCACAGAATTAATCCAAATGCGGCAAAAGCGGCCGACATGGGATTGAGGAAGTGGGCGATGGGCAGCAAACCGATGCTGCCGATAAGGATTAAGACAACGCTGCGGCCGTGATGTCTGCCGAGAAAGTTGAAACCAGCAAATCCGCAGGCCGTCAGTCCGATGGCGGTGAATACCACGCCGGCAAAACGTGCGGCATCATAGGCATCGGCCGCCCAAGGCGAAAATAGGGTTTGGAATGCGGTTGCCGCCCATAAAAAAGCAGGGGAGATGGTGAAATCGGGTTGGCCGAAGATTTGTGCAATCAGCAGGCTGCCGCCGTTTTTCATGGAGTCAGAGGCGGTGAAGAGGGAGGGTTCGGCAGGGTTCCACAAGTCATGCGAGAACACGCCCGGCCACAGCCAGGAAAAGGCCATCAGCAGCAGAAGCCATGGTTTTTCATGGGTTTTTTGGGGGCGGCGCGGATCGGGCGGTGTGTAAGTCAGCATGGAAGGTCAAAAAACGGTTGGTTTGAATAGCAATGGTACAGGGTTTGACGGGTTTGCGCGATATGCCGGACCGGAGAGCTTTGTAAAATAATGCTTACGGCTCGTTTTTATCGGGTGTTTGGAATGATATGGCATTAGGTTGACGACAAAAAGCTCAGGCCGTCTGAAAGAAATATTTCAGACGGCCTGAATGCAAAAAAGACTGCACGAAGCAGTCTTTTTGACAAAGCGGCAATTAGCGTTTGAACAGGTTGCCAAATTTGTTGTTGAATTTGTCCACACGACCGGTAGTGTCGACGATTTTTTGAGTACCGGTGTAGAAAGGGTGGCACAGAGAGCAAACCTCAACGTTGAAGCTGTCTTTTTCCATTGCGGATTTGGTTACGAATTTGTTGCCGCAAGAGCAGGTAACGTTGATTTCGTGGTAGTTCGGGTGAATACCTTGTTTCATTTGATTTCCTTTCGATTAAGCGGGCACAGGGGTTTTGCCTGTACTTCAGTTAAGCGTGGAATTTTCGCTATTTTTGGCTGTTTCGTCAAGAGGATATTTTGTATGCAGGGCAGTTTCGCAACAGACGAGAACAGTTTAGAATAGAGTTTCAAACCAAATGTTGTGTAATCGGGCTGTAATCTAACTGAAAAGAGGATGTAAAACCTCCTCTAGATGTGAAACTTTAAGAAGAATAATAGTCTGAATAATATTTACGCTTGTACGAACAGGAGACGGAATTAATGTGGAAAAGGATATTGACGTGCATTTTGCGTGTTTGGGGAGGAATGTTGCCTCCGTCTTATTGCAAACCATTCGGCAGAATTGCGCAAAAATTCCGTGCTGCTTTGGCTGCGTGCATTTCTCCAAACATTGGTAAAAACGTCAATATTGAAAAAGGCGGATATGTTTTTCCGGATACGGTAATCGGCGACAATTCGGGTATCGGCGTCAATTGCGAAATCTGCCACGGCCTGACCCTCGGCAAGAACGTGATGATGGGGCCGGAATGCCTGTTTTATTCGACCAACCACAAATTCAACCCTGAAACCCGCCGCTTTGAAGGCTATACAGACATCCGCCCGATTGTGATTGAAGACGATGTCTGGATTGGCAGACGTGCGATTATCATGGGCGGCGTTACCATCGGCAAGGGCGCGGTAATCGGCGCAGGTTCGGTGGTTACTAAAGATGTGCCGCCTTATTGCGTGGCTGCGGGCAATCCTGCGATTGTTCGGAAAAATCTGCTTGATGAGCAAGAGCTTGCAGCCGAATAGCGTAAACAAAATATTAAAACAAAAGGCCGTCTGAATTTCAGACGGCCTTTTGTTTTAATATTGATTAAGCGGCAATTTTTTCGCATTCTTTAATGCAAGCCAAGCAAGATTCGTAGCAGGCTTTGCATTCAGCGTGGTGGCCGACGTGTTCTTTGCAGGCGGCAGAACATTGTTTGCAGGCTTCGATGCACACTTTTGCCAAAGACGGAGTCAGGCGTGAATTTTGGGCGGCGAGGTTTTGCAAGGTGCCGCACAGTGCCAACATTTGATTGACGCCGGTTGCGCAGTCTTTCATGGAGGTATCGCCTGCGCTCAACAGGGCAATGCAGTGCTCCAAGCAGATTTGACCGGCTTCAACGCAATGTGCGGCCGCTTTGCGCGCAGCTTCGTAGGCGCGCGGTGCAGAATGCGCATGGCCAGCATGGTGTGCATGGCCGGCATGGTCGTGAGCGCGGGCAAAAGAAGCGGCGGCGGTGAGAGAGACAGCAGCGGCGCTGCCGATAAATTGACGACGGTTCATCATAGTTTCCTTTTTGCTTTGTAGAAATATCGGACGAATTATTTCATCTGTTATTAAAAGGTTATCATGTTATTCGTTTTTAAACAACAGGCCGTCTGGAGGCATCGATAGCACGTTCAGACGGCCTGTTGTTAGATATGATATTTGTTTAAATCAATCACAAATCGGATGGCTGAAATACGGAAAAGTGACTTTTTGCAGAGAAAATAGTCGGTTTATTCCGCCAACAATTCCTCCGGTTTGACTTTCTCGCCATACACGGGCAAGAGGGTTTTTTCATAGGCGGCTTTCAGACGGCCGTCTTTTTTCATGGCGGCGATTTCGCCGTTGACCCAGTTCAGGAGGTCGGTGTTGCCTTTTTGAACAGCCGGGGCGATGAATTCGGCAGGGCCGAGGTTGCCGATGGCGACTTCAAAATTCGGGTTTTCTTTTGCCCATGCCCACAGCAGGGCGTTGTCGTGGGCGAGTGCTACGCCGCGGCCGTCTTTCAGTGCGTCGAAGGTTTCGGTATTTTGGTCGAATTTCAGCAGTTTGACTTCAGGATGGCTTTTGGTGAAGAAGGCGTCGGCGGTGGTGCCTTTGTTGACCAGCAGGGTTTGATCTTTCAATTGTGCAACGTCGGTAATCGGTTTGTCTTTGGGGGAAACCACGCCCAAGGCCACTTTCATGTAAGGATCGGCGAAATCGACGGCTTCGGCGCGTTCGGGTGTTTTGGTGAAGTTGGCGAGGATGAGGTCGACTTTGCCGGAACGGACGTACTCGACGCGGTTTGCGGCCTCGGTCAGGACAAATTCGACTTTGTCGGGGCTGCCGAGCAGGTCTTTGGCCAGGTCTTTGGCGATTTCAACGTCAAAGCCTTGGTTTTTGCCGTTGGCGTCAACATAGCCGAACGGAGGCTTGTCGCCGAATACGCCGATACGGATGATGCCTTTTTCTTTGATGGAGGCAACGGTTGCCGCGCCGCTGCTTTGTGAAGATTGGGCATCGCCAGAGCCGCCTCCGCAAGCAGTCAGGCCGACGGCGATGGCGGCGGAGGCGAGGAGGGCTTTGAATTTGGCATTCAATTGCATGAGTGTTTCCTTTTCAAATGTTTGGTTGAAAGTGGAGGACGTCTGAAAAAGGGTTCGGACGGCCTGAAAATAAAATCAGTAGTCCATGCCTGCCAAGAATTGGCGGGCGCGTTCGCTTTTGGGGGCGGAGAAGAAGGTTTCGGGATCGGTCGATTCGACGATACCGCCTTTGTTCATGAAGACGATGCGGTCGGCAACTTTGCGGGCAAACCCCATTTCATGGGTTACGATGAGCATGCTCATGCCTTCGCGGGCGAGTTCCAAAACCACTTCCAAGACTTCGCGCACCATTTCGGGGTCGAGTGCGGCGGTGATTTCGTCCAGCAGGATGACCTCCGGGTTCAGGCACAGGGCGCGGACAATGGCGATGCGTTGTTTCTGGCCGCCGGAGAGTTCGCGCGGATAGGCGTTTTTGCGGTCGAGCAGGCCGACGCGTTCCAACAGTTTGTCGGCTTGTGCCTCTGCTTCGGCACGGTTGCGGTTTTGTACTTTCACCGGGCCTAAGAGGATGTTTTCGATGACGGTCATGTGGGCAAACAGTTCATAGCTTTGAAAGACCATGCCGACTTTTTGCCGGGCGGTTTGCCAGGAAACGTCTTTGCCGAATTCACCGATACCGTCCATCACGATGCTGCCGCCTTGGTGCGGCTCCAAACCGTTGACGCAGCGCAGGAGGGTGGATTTGCCGCAGCCGGACGGGCCCAGCAGTACGATGACTTCGCCTTTTTCCAAGTCCAAGTCTAAGGATTGAATGGCGGTTACGTTGCCGTATTGTTTGTGCAGGTTGCGGATGCTCAGTAAAGCCATGTCAGTGTTCCCATTTTTGTTCAAGTTTTGCCGCCAGCAGCGACAGCGGCCAGCAACAGAAGAAATACAGCATAAAAATCAGGCCGTAAACCCAAAATGAAGCATTGGGTTGCGTCAGCAGCGAGTTTTCGATGATTTGCTGGCCGACTTTGACGACTTCGATGACGCCGATAAGGGAGGCGAGCGAGCTGGTTTTGATCATGCGCGTAAACAGATTGACGGCGCCGGGCAATACGCGGCGGATGCTTTGCGGCAGCTCGATGTAGCGGAATACCTGCCCGCGGCTTAAGCCGAGTGCCAGGCCTGATTCGACCTGGTGTTTTTCAATCGATTCCAATGCTCCGCGGACCAAATCGCCCATTTCGGCGATGCCCCACATGGTAAATACCCAGACGCAGACC
This sequence comes from Neisseria sp. HMSC064D07, assembly GCF_001837185.1. Lineage (NCBI taxonomy): Bacteria > Pseudomonadati > Pseudomonadota > Betaproteobacteria > Neisseriales > Neisseriaceae > Neisseria > Neisseria sp. HMSC064D07. The sequence goes on from NZ_KV831705.1 coordinate 20,085, forward strand.
CAAAATCCGTCGATGTGGATGCCTGTCCAGACGGATAAGCCGAAATACAGGCCGAACAGCCACACCAAAATCGGTACGATTCGGATGGTTTCGAGATAAAACCGTCCGATAAAGCGGATGAGCCGGTTGCGCGAACGCAAAACCAAGCCGAACAGCGTACCCAATACGCAGGAGGCGGCAACGGAGGCCAGGGAAATCTGCGCCGTCAGCAACAGGCCTTCGCCCAAGCGTGCAGCATTTTGTCCTTCAAACAGCCAGTCAAACACCATATTTTGCACTCCGTACGCGGTTTTCTGCCCAGCGCGCTAGAAGCGAAACGGGAAGAAGGATGATCAGGTAGCTGGCAAACAGCAGGAACAAGGCTTCGTTGGTTTTATAGTCCATGCCGATGATGTCTTTGGTAACGAACAACAATTCTGCAATGCCGACCGCGCTGACGATAGATGTTTCTTTCATCAAAAACAATACGTTTGCGCCGATGGCGGGAACGGCGACCGCCCATGCCTGAGGCAATTCGACATAGCGGAACACTTGAAAGCAGCTCAAACCGATGGCCTTGCCCGCTTCGATCTGCCCTTTGGGGACGGCCAAAATACCGGCGCGGATGGCTTCCGCCATATAGCTTGCGCCCAAGAAAACCAGTGCGATCACGCCGCAGGTGAAACCGTCCCATTTAATGCCCATTTTCGGCAGGCCGTAATACAGGAAAAACAATTGGATCAACAGGGGCGTATTGCGCGACAGCTCGATATAGGTGCGTGCCAATGCGTAGAAGGGGCGGATGCGGTATGCCGTAACCACGGCAACGGGAAGGCCGAACAGCAACGACAAAACGACGCCATATACCGACAATTCCAGCGTCAGCTTTGCCGCATCGACAAATTTAGGGATGGCATCGATCAGATAAGACCAGTTCATCAGAGTCAGACAATCAGCATGATAAAGGCAGTATTTTAACGGGTTTGTAAGAGAGTGTTAAATAATGGATAGGAATATCGATTGTGGATAAAACACAAAAAATGGAATAAGGCAAAGGCCGTCTGAAACGTTTCAGACGGCCTTAAAATGTCAAAGTTTCCGCGTCAGGCGGTAGCCGCTTTCCGTTCATGAATCAGTAAATTCAACAGGGCGGCCGCGCCTGCCAAGACTGCGTCGGCGTACCACATCCAGCCGTAATCGTTGAAGCGCGTGATGACGATGCCGCCGATGTATGAACCCAAAAAGCCGCCGATTTGGTGGCTCAACATGGTCAACCCGAAGAGGGTGGCCAAGTAGCGCGTACCGAAAAGTTTGCCGGTAATGGCGGCGGTGGGGGCGACGGTTGCCAACCAAGTGAAACCGAGTCCGGCAGCGAAAAGATAGAAGTTTAAATCGGTTTTAGGTGCGGCCAGATAAATCAATATCATGGCGACACGCGAAGCATATAAACCGAAGAGGACGTATTTACCCAAAAATCTGCCGGTACACCAGCCTGAAAAAATACAGCCGGCGATGTTTGCCAAACCAATAATTGCAATGGAGGTCGAAGCGACCGTAGCGGGGAGGCCGCAAAGTGAAATTTCGGTCGGTAGGTGGGTAACCAAAAAGGCAATGTGAAAACCGCAGGTAAAGAAACCCAAATGCAGTAAGATATAGCTGTGGTTGGTGAAAGCCTTGCAGACGGCCTGCTTCAGTGTTTGGCCGCCGTCGTCTGTGTGGACGGTATGAGAAGCATGTTTGCCGCCGGCCAGCCACCAAGAAATCGGCAAAATCAAGATGGCAATGACTGCCCAAACATAAAATGTCCCTGTCCAGCCGATGTGGGGCAGGGCAATCAAACCTTGAACCAGCGGCGCGAACAAAAATTGCCCTGCGGACCCGCCTGCATTGACCAAGCCGGAAGCCAAGCCGCGCCGATGAGGCGGCGTTTTGGCGGCGACTTGTCCCATAATGATGGAAAATCCGCCCGAACCCGTACCAAATGCCAACAATAAACCGATACCCAGCATCAGTCCCCAATAAGTCGGCATTTGCGGAACAATCAGACAGGCGGCAATCAACAGAACCGTACCGCCGGCTAAAACCTTAAACGCGCCGAAACGGTCGGCCAACGCGCCGGACAAGGGTTGCGATATGCCCCACATCAATTGGAACACGGCAATAATCAGGCTGAACTGGGCCATGCTTAATTCGGTAGAGTTGACGACGGGTAGGACAAAAAGCCCTAAAGTCATCCTCATGCCGATGGTAATCAGCAGGATGGAGGCGGCAGCGGCAATCAGCAGCCACAAATTGGGTAATTTGGCAGAAGAATCGGTCATGATGTTTGTGTGTGTAAGGGGCAGGGAATAAAAGCTACTCCTGCCACTATATTATTTATTTGATTTCTCGGCGAGCCGATATATAAACGCGCGATTCTAGCATTGGGTGAGAAACGGCATAAATAACCGTTGGTTCTTTGGATATGGTAAAAAGTGATATGGCTTGAGGATGAATTGAGGATGAAGCGGTCAAATATTCTTCGTTCGGTACTGACGGAGCAAGCAAATTGCCGTTGAATTTTCGTTTGAGAAGAAAGGCCGTCTGAAAAGTTTCAGACGGCCTTTGTTTGACTGACTTACATCAGATTATTTCTAGAATGAAATACTGACGCAGTTTTTCGTACACATTATTTTGTACGTTGATACAACCATTGGTTATGATGCGGTCGGCCACATGAGGAGAAGCGATGCGTTCCATGCGTCTTTCCTGCGGCTTGAGCGTCCATACCCGGTGTAACGCAAACAGAAAGTCATTTTCTTCTTTGAAGCCGATAACCTCACCACCGTAACCCGGTTTGCTGGTCATCATCGGCGTCATATTGAATTTGCCTTTCGGCGTGGTTTTGCCAATCAGTACCGGATGGCACTGACCGTCATCGGCAAAGCAAAGCTCTGCCTTAGCTGTATTGACCACAACTTTTTTGCGTTGGATATAGTCGCTGACAGCATCAGCAGCGGCCAAAGAGTTCAGGCCTGCTGCCAAGGCTATACCTAATAGGATCCGTTTCAAATTTGTCCTTATTGACGGATGCGTTGAGGAGCTTCTTTAATGATCTCGCGGATGATCACTTGAGGCTCTTGTTTAGGTGTAGGTGCTGGAGGAGGACATACGGCATCTTTAGGGAATACTGGATTCCAGAAGAAGCTGCGTGCAAATTTGTCTTTGTCGAAGATCACTTTGTATTGGCAAGTAGTGATGCCTTCAACGCCGGAAGTGTTTTCAGGGTCAACGCCTACGCCTGGGGTGTAGAAGTGGAACAGGTAGTCCCATTCACGCACGCCAACCATGCCTTCGTCGTAGTGAGGACGGCCGAGGATTTTGTAGATGTCGTCTTTGGTCAGGCCAGGACGCATTTGATCCAGCTCGTCAAAAGTCGGGAATGTGCCACGGTCTTTGTTGAAGGTCAGGGAGTAAGGTTTAGGGAAGCGTGGCTCGTCTGTAGTGCCTTCAGGAGTGATTTTGCTCTTAGTAGCACAGGCGGCCAGCAGGCCGGTAGCCAGCAGGACGAAGCCCACTTTTGCGATTTTTTTCATTTGATAATCCTTTTATTGATTTTACCAGCCGAACTTTTCAGACGGCCTGTTAGTGCCGGCAGCGAGTTTGCCGGTTTACCCAAATAATGTTGTGCTTCTTAAAGATGTACCCGACGGTTTGACAAACAAGAACCTCGGCACATTCCGGCAGGGCATTGCGCCTCATCTCCGTTGTATCCGCCTGAGTCGGCAGAACCGTTCAGACGGCCCGACTGACATTTATTGTCACTTTGTAACAATTTCACTGCGAGTAAGGCTTGGGGTTTAGAGATTTCCGGTTTTTGATAAATCAGGTTGTATTGCGTAATACCTTGTTATCTTTGTGCTTTAGTTCATTTTGGCATTTGCCGGAGATTAGGTACTTAATCTTTCGGGTGTTATCCCTGCAAATTGTATGCCAGTTTCCCTTTGTGCGCATAATCTGTGTATGCCAGAATGTTGGCTTTATACAACATTCATATTAACGAACCAGAAACGGATTGTACCTTTTCTCATGCCCGATACTGGTCATGCGGCCGTGTCCGGCTATCACTTGCGTGGTTTCGGGTAGGGTTAATAGTTTAGCGCAGATATTGTTTATGAGGTCATCATGATTGCCGCGCGGAAAATCTGTGCGACCAACGGTTTCATAAAATAAAACATCGCCTGCGACTAAAAGACCGTTTTCGGCGTTGTAAAAAACGACTTGGCCGGGAGTGTGGCCGGGAATGTGGAGGACTTGGAAGCTGTGATTGCCGACCTTGAGCGTTTCCCCTTCTTCCAGCCAGCGTGTCGGCGTGAATGACGGAGAAACGGGGAAACCATATTGCGCCGTCGTTTGCGGAAGGGCTTGGAGCAGGAATTCGTCGTCTTTGTGCGGGCCGAGAACGGGTACGTCGCAGGTTTTCAAAAGTTCAACCACGCCGCCTGCGTGGTCAAGATGGCCGTGGGTCAGCCAAATGGCAGTCAGCTTGAGGCCTTTATTTTGGACTTGTTGCAATAAATAGGGTACGTCGCCACCGACATCGGTCAAAACGGCTTCTTTGGTTTCGTCATCCCAAATCAGCGTGCAGTTTTGACGGAAGGGGGTAACGGCGTTGATTTCAAATTGGAGTGCCATGGGTGTTCCTGGAAAATGTTTATTTAATGTTGTTTGCGTTTCAGACGGTCTTTTGTTATTATGCATATATAATAAAAAGCAAGTCTGGAAGAGTGTCTTATGAATAATGTAATGCGAACCATGATACCGATTTTTGCGGCTTCTTTCATCTCTGCGGCGTTTGGTGCAGATTTGTTGTTGGCGCAGGAATATAAAAATCAAGATATTGCCGGTTGGGCCATGAGTGAAAAGTTGGATGGCGTACGCGCGTATTGGGACGGCAGGCAGCTGATCAGTCGTCAGGGCTATGCGTTTACACCGCCCAAAGGTTTTACAGCAGGTTTTCCGTCGTTTCCGATGGATGGCGAGTTGTACAGCGGACGAGGGCGGTTTGAGCAAATTTCCGCGACGGTGCGTTCTGCCTCGGGAAATTGGGACGGCATTCGTTTGCATGTTTTTGATGTGCCGCAGGCGCAGGGCAATCTGTATCAGCGGCTGGAAACGGCTTCGAAATGGCTGAAATCACACCCGTCGGCACGGTTTACGGTTATTCCGCAAGTCAAGGTGCGCGACAAACAGCATGCTTTGGATTTTTTGAAACAAGTTGAAGCGCTGGGTGGGGAAGGGGTGATGCTGCGTCAACCTGAAGCCCGTTATGCAAGCGGTAGAAATGGGCAGCTGTTGAAGCTGAAAAGTGAATATGATGATGAATGTACGGTAACGCGTCATTATGAGGGCAAAGGGCGCAATGTCGGGCGTTTGGGTGCGGTAGGATGCAAAAACCAATATGGCGAGTTTCGTATCGGCAGCGGTTTTAAGGATAAGGACCGCGACCATCCCCCGAAAATCGGTGCGCTGATTACTTACCGTTATCGTGGTTTTACGCAAAAAGGAACGCCGAAATTTGCAACATTTGTCAGGGTGCGCTCGGATCGATAAAACAAATTAAAGGCCGTCTGAAAATAGGTTTCAGACGGCCTTTAATATAGATGTTGCATAGCCTTTTATAAGGTTTCCAATACATCAGGCAATTTGGCCAAGCTGTTGAGCATGGCGACATGGGGCATGGAGGAAAGCTGTTGGGCGGTATGTGCGCCGGTGGTGACAGCGATGGCGCGGATTTTGGCATTGGCGGCCATTTCTAGGTCGTGGGTGGTGTCGCCGACGACGACGGCCTCTTCCGGCTCAACACCCAGTCGGTCGCAGAGGGCGAGTACCATATCGGGCGCGGGTTTGGACGGATATTCGCTAGCGCAGGCAGTTTCCAGCCAGAAGGCTTGGGTGCCGGTTTGCTCGATGGACCTATCCAGTCCGCTGCGGCCTTTTCCGGTCGCTACGGCAAGCCAATAGCCTTGTTGCTTCAAGCGTTGCAGGCAGGGCAGGGCTTCGGGGAACAGAGTCATGTTGTGGTTGTTGGGATTGAGGTAGTGCGCGGCATAGGTCTCAATCAGGGTTTCCTGAACGTGTTCGCTGACGTTGTGGGCAAGGCGGCGGATGATGCCGGAGAGGCTGTATCCGATGAGCGGGCGGATTTGGTCGGCTTCGGGAACGGGTAGGCCGCAATCGGCAAAGCTTTGCTGGAAGGTGTGGATGATGGGGTTGGTGGTGTCGGCAAGCGTGCCGTCCCAGTCGAAAATGATGAGTTTGGGTTTCATGGGTTTCCTTTCAGACGGCCTTGAATAACTTATTATTTTAAAAGTGTATTTTGGTGTGGCTGAATTTACCAAAATACACGAATAGAACTATGGGTTACTTAATATTTTAACTTTTTCTTGATTGAATTCTTGTTCGGAAAGAATACCTTGATCTAATAATTTCTTTAAATTTACTAATTGATCATATTTTTTGTTGTTGCTTGAATTATCAATATCTACTTGTTTTGTCTCTGTGCAGATAAAAATAATTTCAATCCTAGGCCAATTCCCTAAGATGTGAGGAGGAGTAGATGCTCTTTCTCTAATTGCTTTCATACTTTTATTTTTTTGTTTGCAGAAAGCCTGTGCTCTTTTTTCGGCACTGTGTCTCACAGCAGTTGAAGGAGTAAATCCTGATGCTCCTTGGTGGAATATGCGATATTCTTGTTCATTATTTTCATTAACATCTAAAATAGTTTCTTTGCCTTTGTAAATGATTGCTGTATCAAAACCCGAGTTGCCCTTTTCAACGATTTGGATTCCCGATGCAGTTGTACAACCAGCTAAAATTAATGCTAATAGAAGATAAAATTTAGACATGACGTTTCCTTATTTTGGGTTAAGTAAATCTATTTGATTTCAGACGGCCTTTTCCTGATTTTCCAACATTACAATGAATTGCGCCAATTCTTGCGGCAGGGAGGCTTTCAGGATCAGTTTTTCGCCGGTCAGCGGATGGGCAAGGTGCAGCTCGGAGGCGTGCAGGAACATTCTTTTCAAACCGAGTTTCTGCAGGCGTTTGTTGGCTTGATAGTCGCCGTAGCGTTCGTCGCCGGCAATGGGGCAGTCTTGCGATTGCAGATGGACGCGGATTTGGTGGGTGCGACCGGTTTTTAGGGTGGCTTCGACAAGGGTCAGGTCGGATAGGCCGACTTGGTGCAAAAGGCCGTCTGAAAAACGGTTTAACACGCGGAAGATGGTGTGGGCGGATTGGCCGTCTTCGCTGACGCGCACCATTTTTTCGCCTTGTGCGCCGGTGTATTTGAACAGGGGGAGCTTGACGTGGAAGCGGTCGTTCGGCAGCCTGCCGACACCCAGTGCGAGATAGATTTTTTTCGGATGGTCATTGCGGATGGCTTCGTGCAGCTTCACTAAGGCGCTGCGCTTTTTGGCAATCATCAAAAGGCCGCTGGTGTCTTTGTCGAGGCGGTGGACGAGTTCGAGATAACGCGCTTCGGGACGGGCGCGGCGGATTTGTTCGATGACGCCGAAGCTCACGCCGCTGCCGCCGTGGACGGCAACACCGGACGGTTTGTTGATGACCAAAAGCGCATCGTCTTCGTAAATGATGTCAAATTCGCGCGCAGGCGCGGCCTGGCTTTCAGACGGCCTTTGTTTTTCGGCGGTGCGTATCGGCGGAATGCGGACGGTATCGCCTGCCTGAATGCGGTTGTCGGGTTTGCAGCGTTTTTTGTTCAGCCGCACTTCGCCGGCGCGGATAATGCGGTGGATATGGCTTTTCGGGACGCCTTTGAGGATTTTTATCAGATAGTTATCAAGGCGTTGGCCTTCCTCGTGTTCGGCAACGGCAATCAGGCTGACTGAATCTTTGCGTATTGCGTGCATTTTCTCTATAATCCCAAACGTCCGTTTCGGGACCAGAACCTGCCGTCGCAGGCCGTCTGAAACGGATTTATTGTTAAAACGAGATTTTATATTAAAAACGCACTCCGCAAAGCATTTCCTTGTGTTTGTTCAAAGCCGGCAAACGCAATCCCGTAATTAAGTTTGAATTGAACCTGCCGTCCGGCCGGGCGTAAGACGCAGTCCGCGCAGCACCGTCCGAAATTACCGGCGCTACGATAATAAGAAGATGTAGGCTGCCTTATTTTGTCCGAAGCATTAGCATTCGGACGGCAGCGGAACCATCAACCTTTCCGCCGCATTGTTCTTTATTTCCTTCTTTATCCGAATCCGTCCGCACATGGCTTGAGCTCAAGCATGCAACCTTGCGGATTTCAAATCAAATACTGGTTACACGGGGATTTTCCCATCTTGCCTTTGAAGAGTGCCAACCGGACAGACAGGCCGTCTGAAAAAGATATTCACAAATCAAACGGCCGCTGTTCACGAGGTGACTATGAAAAGAATGTTATTCAACGCAACGCAGGCCGAAGAGCTGCGCGTTGCCATTGTCGATGGCCAAAACCTTTTGGATTTGGACATCGAAACGCTGGGCAAAGAACAGCGTAAAGGCAATATCTACAAAGGTATCATTACCCGCATCGAGCCGTCGCTGGAAGCATGTTTCGTCGATTACGGAACCGACCGCCACGGCTTTTTGCCGTTTAAGGAAGTATCGCGTTCATATTTCCGCGACTACGAAGGCGGCAGGGCGCGTATTCAGGACGTGCTCAAAGAGGGCATGGAAGTCATCGTCCAAGTCGAAAAAGACGAGCGCGGCAACAAAGGCGCGGCGCTGACCACCTTCATCAGCCTGGCCGGCCGCTATTTGGTATTGATGCCCAACAATCCGCGCGGCGGCGGCGTATCCCGCCGTATCGAAGGCGAAGAGCGTCAAGAGTTGAAAGCCGCCATGGCCGAACTCGACATTCCAAGCGGCATGAGCATCATTGCCCGTACAGCCGGCATCGGCCGCAGCGCGGAAGAGTTGGAATGGGACTTAAACTACCTCAAGCAACTCTGGCAAGCCATCGAAGAAGCAGGCAAAGCGCATCATGACCCTTACCTGCTCTTTATGGAAAGCTCGCTGCTGATTCGTGCGATTCGCGACTATTTCCGTCCCGACATCGGCGAGATTCTGGTGGATAATCAAGAAGTTTATGACCAAGTTGCCGAGTTCATGAGCTATGTCATGCCGAGCAATGTAGGCCGTCTGAAACTCTATCAAGACCACACGCCGCTGTTCTCCCGTTTCCAAATCGAACACCAAATCGAAAGTGCGTTCTCACGCAGTGTCAGCCTGCCTTCCGGCGGCGCGATTGTGATCGACCACACTGAAGCCCTGGTTTCCATCGACGTAAACTCTGCGCGCGCCACACGCGGCTCTGACATCGAAGACACTGCGTTTAAAACCAATATGGAAGCTGCCGAAGAGGTTGCCCGTCAAATGCGTTTGCGCGACTTGGGCGGTTTGGTCGTGATCGACTTCATCGACATGGAAAATCCGAAACACCAACGCGATGTTGAAAACGTCCTGCGCGATGCGCTCAAAAAAGACCGCGCCCGCGTGCAAATGGGCAAACTCTCCCGCTTTGGCCTCTTGGAATTGAGCCGCCAACGCCTGAAACCCGCCTTGGGCGAAAGCAGCCATGTCGCCTGCCCGCGCTGCGCCGGTACCGGCGTGATTCGCGGCATCGAATCGACAGCCCTGCACGTTTTGCGCATCATTCAAGAAGAAGCGATGAAAGACAACACCGGCGAAGTGCATGCACAAGTGCCTGTCGATGTTGCTACCTTCCTGTTGAACGAAAAACGCGCCGAGCTGTTTGCGATGGAAGAGCGCTTGGATGTGAACGTCGTCCTGATTCCAAACATCCACTTGGAAAATCCGCACTACGAAATCAACCGCATCCGCATCGATGACGTAGAAGAAGACGGCGAACCGAGCTACAAACGCGTCGCCGAGCCGGAAGAAGACGAGTCCGCCAAACCTTTCGGCAGCGAAAAAGCCAAAGCTTCCCGTCCTGAGCCGGCTGTCAAAGGCGTACGTCATACCCAGCCTGCACCGACGGTTGCTCCTGAGAAAAAAGCCTCTTGGTGGGACAGCTTTAAAGCTTGGTTGAAACGCATTTTCGGTGGCGAGCCTGCACCTGTCGCAGTTGCTCAAGAGCCTGCCGAAAAACGCACTACAACCAACCGTAGCCAAAACAGCAACCGCCGCGCAAACAGTCGCCGTCAAAATCCACGCCGCAGCAACAAAAACGACGGCAGTAAAGTTGAAGTGCGCGAAGTAAATGCCGAAGCTGCCGACAGCAAGTTTGAAGAAAGCAAATCAAACGAAAGCCGCAACGACGAGCGTAAAGACACCCGTCGCAACCGCAACCGTAACAACCGCCGCGATGATCGCAACAACGAGCGCAACCGTGTTGAGGAAACGGTTGAAGACGTAAACGTTCAAGAAGTGGCAGCACTGGCTGAGATGCCGTCTGAAAACCAAGCGGAACAAAACGGCAATAAACGCCGCCGCAACAACAGTCGTAACGAGCGCAACCGTCATCAACCTGCGGAAAACCGTGTTGAGGACGTGAATGTTCAAGCCGATGGCGAACAGGCGCAAGTTGAAGCGGACGACAACGCCCGCAGCGAAGAGGGTGTGAAAAACAACGGCCGTCAAGGACGCGACCGCAACAACCGTCAGCGTAACAACCGCAACGACCGCCGTTCTAACAGCAAAAAACGCAATATTCCGTCTTCGGCAAAAATCGAGCAATACCTGAACATTACCGATACCGCCGACAAAGTCCTCTTTGCCGTAGCGCATGTTTTAGGTTTGAACGAAACGGTTGAAGCTGCGAATGTGACATTGTCTTCTGAAAGCGATCAAGCCGAGCCGCTGGTGATTGTGGTGTCCGAGCCTGAAGTTACCAGCGCAGAGCCATTCGTATTTGCGATTGAAAGCGAAGACGAGCCTGCCGTAGCGCGAACTGAAGGCGCTGATGCCGAACAAGCCCTGCTTGCTTCTGCAGTCAGCAACGTCAAAGAGGCCATTTCTGCGGTATTGTCTCCGAATGAAACGGCTGCTGTTGCACCAGCCGAAGTACCAACCGAAACTGTTGCCACACAAACTGAAACCGTAGCCGAAGCAGCGCCTGTTGCAATCGTTGTGCCTGAGAGCTTGGGCGATTTGATCTTCGTTGAAACTGATCCGCAAGCCGTTGCCGCTTTTGCCGCACAGCCACAACCTGAACCGGTCGCTAAAACACGCCGTTCGGATGTGCCTAAAGTAGAAGTGGAAGACGTAGCAGTCGAAATGATTTTGGTGGAAACACGCAAAGACTAAGATTGGTTTTCCATTAAAAGCCCGATGTTGAACGCATCGGGCTTTTTTATTGGCAAGGAGTTGTGCTGCTCATTTTATTTGTATTTAACATGAGCGTTGCTTCATGGTTAAAAAGCAGGATAGCTTGCTGAGAAAGGGAAGGGCGTGATTCTTTCAATGGGAAGGGTTTAACGATAAATAGATTGGTATGAGAAAAGGCCGTCTGAAATGGTTTCAGACGGCCTTGATTTGTGTGTGTATGTTTAGGTATTGTGATTAGTTTTTGTTCAGGGAGTCACGGATTTCGCGCAACAACAGAACTTCTTCGCTAGGCTCTGCTGGTGCTTCTTCAGCAGGAGCTTCGGTTTTTTTCACGGAGTTGATGGCTTTAACCACGCAGAAGATGGCAGCGGCGATGATCAGGAAGCTGATAACGGTGTTGATGAACAGACCGATGTTCAAAGTAACGGCACCGGCTGCTTGAGCGGCCGCCAGGTTGGCGTAACCTTCTGCAGGAGCGGCTTGTGCGCCGTCTTTCAGCGTGATGAACAGGTTGGAGAAATCAACGCCGCCGATCAACAGACCGATAGGAGGCATGATTACATCGTCAACCAATGATTTGACGATGCCGCTGAATGCTGTACCGACAACCATACCGACTGCGAGGTCGACAACGTTGCCACGCATAATAAATTCTTTAAATTCTGAAGCGATTGACATAATTAATCTCCTGTATGTGTTTGAGTCAAAATCAGATGTGATTCAATTAATTGGCAGGCATCTTAACTCTTTATTAGTTAAGAAAAATTCAATAACGTTAAATTTTGTATTTTGTGTCAAAAATGTTCTGCTTCTATGCCTTCTGTATGAAAAACAGGCCGTCTGAATTTTTTCTGTTACTTTTTTGCACTACTTTTTATCAGTAGCTAAGTATCAGATAACATGAATGTTATCTTTAGAATCAATACTCTATCGGAATTTCAAATTGAGGTAGAATGATAATATAATAATGTTGAAAACATAATCATTGAAAGCCTGTAAAGGTAACGTTTCGTATCCGTATTTGACTTTCAGACGGCCTTTTTTGTCATGCAGTTATTCAAGCCATAATGTAACGGCCATAAAAAACGCACTTTCATGATGAAAGTGCGTTTGGTGTGTAAACCGTTTAGTTCTCTTCGTCGTTCAGCGCGTTGATGCTGTAGCCGCCGTCAACGTAGGTAATCTCGCCGGTGATGCCGGAAGCAAGGTCGGACAAGAGGAAGGCGGCGGTGTTGCCGACTTCTTCGGTGGTAACGTTGCGACCCAATGGGTTGTGGGAAGCGACGTGGCCCAAGAGTTTGCTTAAATCGGCGATGCCGGAAGCGGCCAGGGTTTTGATCGGGCCTGCGGAGATGCCGTTGCAGCGGATGCCTTCTTTGCCCAGGCAGGCGGCAGTGAAGCGGATGCCGGCTTCGAGGCTGGCTTTGGCCATGCCCATAACGTTGTAGTTAGGAATGGCACGAACGGCGCCCAAGTAGCTCAGTGCAACGATTGCGGCGTTGCGGCCCTGCATCATCGGACGGGCGGCTTTTGCCAGCGCAGGCAGGCTGTATGCGGAGATTTCGTGAGCGGTGTTGAATGCTTCGCGGCTGATGCTGTCGAGGAAGTCGCCGCTCAAAGCTTCTTTAGGGGCGAAGCCGATGGAGTGAACCAAGCCGTCCAAGCCGTCCCAGTGTTTGCCCAAGTCAACGAAAACTTGGTTGATTTCGTCGTCGCTGGCAACGTCGCAGCGGAACACGAGTTCGGAGCCGAGTTCGGCCGCCATTTTACGGACGCGCTCTTCCAGTTTGTCGACAACATAAGTAAATGCCAATTCCGCGCCTTGTTCGCGGCAGGCTTTGGCGATGCCGTAAGCGATGGAACGCTCGGAGATCATGCCGGTAATCAGAATTTTTTTGCCTTGCAAAAAGCCCATTTTCTTATCCTTTAGCAGTGGTATTGCGGTTGCATTAAACTGCGCATTATAGCAAAAACCGCTGTTTCGGCATAGAAAATAACGGATAACCCTTTGTCTTGCCTCAAATAGGGATAAGGTTTTCTGTCAAGGCCGTCTGAAACCTGACGGAATGGCGGCAAAACGTTATACTTGATAGTCTTAATGACCGATGTTTCAGGAGTGAACCATGCCCAAGCAAAACCGCATTCTTTGCCGAGAACTCAGCCTGTTGGCGTTTAATCGCCGTGTACTGGCTCAGGCGCAGGATACGAAAGTTCCTTTGTTGGAGCGTTTGCGTTTTTTGTGCATCGTGTCTTCCAATTTGGACGAATTTTTTGAAGTCCGCATGGCGTGGTTGAAACGCGAAAACAAACTGCGTCCGCATCAACTACTCGACAACGGAAAAACCGCGGCCGAAACCATCGAAGCGGTGGCGAAAGAGGCGCAGGCTCTGATCCGCGAGCAGTACGACCTGTTTAACAAAGTATTGCAGCCTGCACTCGGCCGCGCCGGCATTCATTTCTATCGCCGCCACAAATGGACGGCTGCGCAGAAAAAATGGATCGAAAACTATTTCGACAACGAGCTGTTGCCCATTCTCACGCCTATCGGCCTTGATCCGTCACACCCGTTCCCGCGCCCGTTAAACAAATCGCTCAACTTTGCCGTCGAACTCGAAGGCACGGATGCGTTCGGCCGTCCGTCCGGAATGGCGATTGTTCAGGCTCCGCGCATTTTGCCGCGCGTGGTCCCCATGCCGTCTGAAATTTGCGGCGGCGATGCAGGCTTTGTGTTCTTGTCTTCGATTTTGCACGCCCATGTCGGCAAACTCTTTCCCGGCATGAAGGTTAAAGACTGCCATCAGTTCCGCCTCACGCGCGACAGCGATTTGACGGTTGATGAAGAAGATTTGAAAAACCTGCGTGCCGCGATTCAAAACGAATTGCACGACCGCGAATACGGCGACGGCGTGCGCTTGGAAGTAGCGGACACTTGTCCGGCGCATATTCACGACTTCTTGCTTGCCCAGTTCAAGCTGACTTCTGCCGAGCTGTATCAGGTCAAAGGGCCGGTCAATTTGGTGCGCCTCAATGCCGTCCCCGATTTGGTGGACAGGCCGGATTTGAAGTTTCCGCCACGCAATGCAGGCCGTCTGAAAGCCTTGCGCAAAAACGGCTCCGTATTCAAACTGGTCAAACAGTCGCCGATCTTGCTGCACCATCCGTATCAATCTTTCGATCCGGTTGTCCAAATGATACGCGAGGCTGCTGCCGATCCGGATGTGTTGGCCGTCAAAATGACCATTTATCGTACCGGCAGCAATTCCGAGCTTGTGCGCGCATTGATGAAGGCCGCACTGGCGGGCAAACAGGTTACCGTCGTTGTCGAACTGATGGCGCGTTTTGACGAGGCCAACAACGTCAACTGGGCGAAACAGCTCGAAGAGGCAGGTGCGCACGTTGTGTACGGCGTATTCGGCTACAAAGTTCACGCCAAAATGGCTTTGGTTATCCGCCGCGAAGACGGCGTGCTCAAGCATTATGCCCACCTCGGTACCGGTAACTACCACCAAGGCACATCGCGCATTTACACCGACTTCGGCATCATCACCGCCGACGAGCAAATCACTGCCGATGTGAACACGTTGTTTATGGAAATCACAGGCTTGGGCAAGCCGGGCCGTCTGAACAAGCTCTATCAAAGCCCGTTTACCTTGCACAAAATGGTCATCGACCGCATCAAGCAGGAAACCGAACACGCCAAAGCAGGCAAACCGGCGCGGATTACCGCCAAGATGAACTCCCTCATCGAGCCGAGTGTAATTGATGCGCTGTATCAAGCCAGCGCGGCAGGCGTGCAAATCGACCTGATTGTGCGCGGTATGTGTACTTTGCGCCCGGGTGTAAAAGGCTTGTCCGAAAACATCCGCGTCCGCTCCATCATCGGCCGCCAACTCGAACACTCGCGCGTGTATTGCTTCCATAACAACGGCGCAGACGATACCTTTATCTCCAGCGCCGACTGGATGGGGCGCAACTTCTTCCGCCGCATTGAAGTCGCCACGCCGATTACCACGCCTGAACTCAAAGAACGCGTGATCCGCGAAGGTTTGGAAATGGCCTTGGAAGACAATACCCAGGCTTGGCTGATGCAGCCTGACGGCAGCTACGTCCGCACCCAGCCGCAAGACGGCGAGCCTGCGTTTGGTTTGCAGGAAGGTTTGTGGAAAATATACGGACGTTAAATTGAATAATGTCTTAGGCCGTCTGAAATGCAGGTTTCAGACGGCCTTTTTTGATTTTGCCGTTATAATTCCGTTTCCCAATCTTTCAGACGGCCTTTTCCTATGAAATCTTACCCCGATTCCTATCTCCATTTTGAAAACCTCGAATCTCCTGAAACGCAAGATTTTGCCGCCGCGGCGCATGCCGAAACGCGTGCGCGTTTTTTAGAAAATGACAAGGCGCGTGAATTGTCTGACGGTATTTTGGCGCAGTTGCAGGACACGCGGCAGATTCCGTTTTGTCAGGAACACCGCGCGCGGATGTACCATTTCCATCAGGACGCGGAATATCCGAAGGGCGTGTACCGCGTATGTACCGCGGCGACGTACCGTTCCGGCTATCCTGAGTGGAAAATCCTGTTTTCAGTGGAGGATTTCGACGAATTGCTTGGCGACGATGTGTATTTGGGCGGCGTGTCGCACTTGGTGGAACAGCCCAACCGCGCGCTGTTGACACTGAGCAAATCGGGCGGCGATACGGCGTACACGCTGGAAGTGGATTTGGAAGCAGGGGAGTTGGTAGAAGGCGGTTTTCACTTTCCGGCAGGCAAAAACCATGTGTCGTGGCGCGATGAAAACAGCGTTTGGGTGTGTCCGGCTTGGGACGAACGCCAGTTGACCGAATCGGGCTATCCGCGCGAAGTATGGCTGGTGGAACGCGGCAAGAGTTTCGAGGAAAGCTTGCCGGTGTATCAAATTGCCGAAGACAGCATGATGGTGAACGCGTGGCGTTATCTCGATCCGCAGGGTTCGCCGATTGATTTGATTGAAGCATCGGACGGTTTTTACACCAAAACCTATTTGCAGGTGTCGACCGAAGGCGAGGCGAAACCGTTAAACCTGCCCAATGATTGCGACGTAGTTGGCTATCTGGCGGGACATCTTTTGCTGACGCTGCGCAAAGACTGGAATCGAGCGAACCAAAGCTATCCGAGCGGCGCATTGGTGGCAGTAAAATTAAACCGTGGCGAATTAGGCGCGGCGCAGCTTTTGTTTGCGCCCGATGAAACGCAGGCATTGGAAAGCGTGGAAACGACCAAGCGTTTTGTCGTGGCGAGCCTACTGGAGAACGTACAAGGCCGTCTGAAAGCATGGCGCTTTAGCGACGGTAAATGGCAGGAAGTCGAACTGCCGCGCCTGCCTTCGGGCGCGTTGGAAATGACCGACCAACCGTGGGGCGGCGACGTGGTTTACCTTGCCGCCAGCGATTTCACCACGCCGCTGACACTGTTTGCATTGGATCTGAACGTGATGGAACTGACCGTCATGCGCCGTCAGCCGCAGCAGTTTGATTCAGACGGCATCAACGTGCAGCAGTTTTGGACGACTTCGGTCGACGGCGAGCGCATTCCTTATTTCCACGTCGGCAAAAACGCCACGCTCGACACGCCGACCTTGGTTTATGCCTACGGCGGTTTCGGCATTCCCGAATTGCCGCATTATCTGGGCAGTGTCGGCAAATATTGGCTGGAAGAGGGCAATGCCTTTGTATTGGCAAACATCCGTGGCGGCGGCGAATTCGGCCCGCGCTGGCATCAGGCGGCGCAGGGAATCAGCAAACACAAAAGCGTTGATGATTTATTAGCAGTCGTGCGCGATTTGTCCGAACGCAGCATGAGTTCGCCCAAACACATCGGTTTGCAGGGCGGCAGCAACGGCGGCCTGATTACCGCCGCCGCCTTCGTGCGCGAACCGCAAAGCATAGGCGCGCTGGTGTGCGAAGTGCCGCTGACCGATATGATCCGTTATCCGCTGCTGTCCGCCGGTTCAAGCTGGACGGACGAATACGGCAATCCGCAAAAATACGAAGTCTGCAAACGCTGGCTGGGCGAATTGTCGCCGTATCACAATCTTTCAGACGGCATCAATTATCCGCCAGCGCTCATTACCACCAGCCTCAGCGACGACCGCGTCCATCCCGCCCACGCGCTCAAGTTCTACGCCAAACTGCGAGAAACCTCGCCGCAATCTTGGCTCTACTCGCCTGACGGCGGCGGCCATACCGGCAACGGCACGCAACGCGAATCCGCCGATGAACTGGCCTGCGTATTGCTGTTTTTGAAAGAGTTTTTGGGGTAGAAGTAAGCAGCAGGACTGACCGTTTTGTAAAGTTGAGAGACAAAATACTCTTGTTTCGGCAAGTGAAAAGAAGGCCGTCTGAAAAACGAATATTAAAGTTTTTCAGACGGCCTTCTTTTCTTTTAACTTTCAACATATCCCGATAAAATGGACACTTTGTAAGTAATCATTGATGGAAGACGCAATTATGGCAACCGAACCGAACCGAACCGAACCGAACCGAACC
>NZ_KV831705.1:38019-60716 GCF_001837185.1 Neisseria sp. HMSC064D07
CGAACCGAACCGAACCGAACCGAACCGAACCGAAATTATACACGATTTAGAAAATAATTTCAAACAAAACAACATATTAAAACTCAAACAAATCTTTCCCGAAGTCTTTTGCGAAGACCAAATCGACTTTGAGAAGCTCAAACTCGTCCTTGGCGCAGAAAACCTTGCCGACGCAGGCGAACGTTATCAACTCGATTGGGCAGGCAAAACCGCCGCCTATCTTAACCTGCAAAGCCCCACTTCCCGCACCCTCGCTCCCTGTAAAGAAGAATCCTCAAATTTTGACGGCACGCAAAACGTGTTTATCGAAGCCGAAAACCTCGAAGCCCTGAAAATCCTGCAAAAATCCTACGCCGGCAGCGTGAAGATGGTTTACATCGACCCGCCCTACAATACCGGCAGCGATTCTTTTATCTATCCCGACAAATTCTCTGAAAGCCGCGATGAATACGCCCGCCGCGTGGGCGATACCGACGACGCGGGCTACCTGAAGCGCGACGGCGTATTCCAAGGGGCGTGGCGCAAAAACGGCAAAGACAGCGGCCATTACCACAGCAACTGGCTCTCCATGATGCTGCCGCGCCTGCATCTGGCGAAAACCCTGCTGCGCGAAGACGGCGTGATTTTCATCAGCATTGACGACAACGAACAGGCACAGTTGAAATTGCTGTGTGATGAAGTGTTTGGGGCGGAGAATTTTGTAGCTTGTATTGTAGTAGAGGGGACTCCAAAAAATGATCCTTATATTGTTTCAACGGCACATGAATACTGCCTTGTGTATACTAAAAATTTTGAAAGTGCTAAAGCTGAGAATTATGGAATAAAAAATCCAATCTATGCGGAATTACTTAAAATATTTGAGAAGAATTTCTCACAAGGGAAAAACATTGTTGAAGAAGAATTGCAAAAATTTTACAAGAAAAATCAACTAGCCGATGACAATATCGCTAATTATAAATTTTGTGATGAACATGGTATTTATCGAATAGGACCGATTGATGACCCACAATCATCAGGGGCTACAGATGTTAGGATAAATCCCAAAACTGGAAACCCTTGCAAAATACCAAGCAGAGGATGGAGCTGTAATATAGAGACATGGGAGGAGTGGAAAAAAGATAACTTAATACATTTTCCAGAAAATGATGATAGTTTACCAGCAAAAAAAACTTATGTAAGTACAGAGCGATTAGATGTTTTGCGTGCCTATTTTAAAATGCAAACGCGCAAAGATAGCGATAATTTGAAACGAATGTTTGAAACAGAAATAACAGTCTTTTCCAATCCTAAACCTTTGGAATTGATCAAATCATTTTTATCCATTTGCCAAGATAACCATTTTACAGTTTTAGATTTTTTTGCAGGTAGTGGAACGCTGGCTCATGCTGTTTATGATTTGAATGCAAAAAATCAGAAAAATATTCGTTGGTTATCGATTCAATTACCTGAAGAATTGGATACGCGACAAGCCACATCAAACAAAGCTAAGAAGATCATCTTAGCAGCAATGGAATTTTTAGAAGAGCATGATTTGCCTAAGAATATTGCCGAAATCGCCAAAGAACGCATCCGCCGCGCGGGCAGGCAGATTTCAGACGGCCTTCAAGACGGAACAGGAATAGATACTGGTTTCAAAGTTTTCAAACTTGCCGAAAGCGGTTTCAAACAATGGCGGCAGCCCGAGCAGGCCGATACGGAAGCCCTGCAACGCGAATTGTCGTTGAATATCGATTCCGTGCTGTCTGAAACGCCGTCTGAAAATCTGCTCTACGAATTGATGCTGCGTATGGGTTTGAAGCTGACCTGCAAGGTTTCGTTTTCAGACGGCGTATATTTCGTGGAAGACGAGGATACGGGCGGGCTGTACGCTTTCCTGCTGGAACGTGTGGATCAAGGTTTGATTGATGCCGTGCTGGCGAAGCATCCCGTCAAGGTAGCGGCATTGGACAGGCTGTTCGAGGGCGACGACGCGCTTAAAAGCAATACTGTATTGCAGATGAAGGACGCGGGCGTGATGTTCGAGTGTGTGTAGGGAGAAAACGATGGAACTGAAATTTGAAGAACTGCCCTATCAGCTTGATGCGGTAAATGCCGTTGCGAACCTTTTTGCAGGGCAACCGAACCATGCCCGGACATTTGATTTGACCAGTCAGGGGACAGGGCGGTTTGTCGGCAACGGCTTGGATTTGGATTGGGAAACGCTAGGCCGGAATTTGAATGCGGTGCAAAAGCAAAACGGACAGCCTGAAACGGAAATCGGCGCACACGGGCTGAATTTTTCCCTGGAAATGGAAACGGGGACGGGCAAAACCTATGTCTATCTGCGCACGATTTACGAATTGAACCGCAGTTATGGCTGGAAGAAATTTGTGATTGTCGTGCCGGGCGTACCGATACGAGAAGGCGTGTTGAAAAGCCTGGAAATTACGAAGGCGCATTTTGACGGGGTGTTTGGCAGGCCCGTGATGCGTTATGCGGAATATTCAAGCGGCCGGCTGTCGGACTTGCGCGCTTTTGCGGTAAACGACCACATCGAGATTTTGGTGATCAACATCCAGTCGTTTGAAAAAGATGGAAACGTTATCAATAAGGTAAACGAAAGCGGGGAAGCGCCGATTAAGTTTATTCAGGAAACGTGTCCTATCGTTATTATCGACGAGCCGCAGAATATGGAAACGGAAGGCCGTCTGAACGCCTTGGCATCGCTCAATCCGCTTTTTACCCTGCGCTATTCGGCAACGCATAAAAAACCGTACCACAAGGTTTACAGCCTAAATCCCGTGCAGGCATACAATTTGAAGCTGGTCAAACAGATTGAAGTTTTACCGGTATTGGCGGAAAACGATGTGAACGGCGCATTTGCGGAGCTGCTGGAAGTGAAACAGGCGGCCAAAGGCAGTCTGAAAGCCGATTTGAACATTCATTATCAGGATAAGAAAGAAACCAAGAAGAAAAAGGTATCCGTCAAATATGGAGACGATTTGTTTGAAAAATCGGGCGGCAACGAAGCCTACCGCCACGGTTTCATCATTGACGGCATGGATTTCGAGAATCAGGAATTGGCGTGCTCAAGCGGTAAAACCATTACGCGCGGCGGAGACGGCGACGCGGTGCGCGATGAAATCATGAAAAACCAAATCCGCGAAACGGTAAGGGAGCATTTGGCGAAGGAGAAACGGCTGAATCCGCTGGGGATTAAGGTGTTGTCGCTGTTTTTCATCGACCGCGTAGAGAATTACCGTGCGGCAGACGGAACAGCAGGCAAGTTTGCCCTTTGGTTTGAAGAAATCTATCGAGAGCTTGCAGGCAACACCGATACGGCGGGCGTACACGACGGCTATTTCTCACAAGACAAGAAAGGTCGTCTGAAAAACACCGATGGCACAACGCAGGCGGACAACGATACCTACCGCCTGATTATGCGCGACAAGGAAACCCTGCTTTCCTTCGGCAGCCCGCTGCGCTTTATCTTTTCCCATTCCGCGCTGAAAGAAGGCTGGGACAACCCCAATGTATTCCAAATCTGCACGCTCAACGAAACCCGCTCGCCGCTGAAAAAGCGGCAGGAAATCGGGCGCGGGCTGCGTATAGCCGTCAATCAGGAAGGACGGCGCGTGCGCGATGAAAAAGTGAACATACTGACTGTAGTGCCGAACGAAAGCTACGAATTATTTGCCGCAAATCTGCAAAAAGAATACGAAGATGAATGCGGTATTAAATTTGCCGCCGAAAACATCAAAAACGGCAACAAGAAGAAAAAACAGCTATTTCGCAAAGATTTTCCGCTTGATCCCGAATTTCAGGCAATTTGGGAGAGGTTGAAATACAAAACGCGCTACCGGGTGCGCTTTGATACGGAAGAATTGATCAAACAGGCTTCGGAAGCAGTGGCAAACCTGCCAGAAATCCAAAAGCCGAGAATCCGCGTCCGCAAGGCACAATTGAAACAATCACAAACCTACGGTATCGAAACAGTCGAAATTGCCAGCCGCAGCCGCGAAATGGACGTTCAATGGGAAATCCCGGACATACTCGGCGAGATCCAAAAAAAGACAGGGCTGACGCGGCGCACGGTGTACGAAATCATCACACAGTCGGGTCGTCTGAAAGATGTAACTGGTAATCCGCAACGCTTTATCGACCTTGCCGCCGAAGCGGTAAACCGCAGTCTGTACGCGTTGATGGCGGCAGGAATCGAGTATGAACAAACCGGCAAAGTGTATGACCAAAAGCTGTTGGAAAATATGGTTCGTGAAGGCATTGAGTTTTATGAGAACAGCTTTACATTTGCAGTAAGTAATCCGCAAAAAACCATTTGCGAAAACTATATCCCATTGGATTCCGGGACGGAAAAAAACTTTGCCGCCGATTGCGAGCATTATGATGCTGACCATGAAGGCGGTGTAGCGTTTTATTTCAAACTACCCGGCTGGTTCAAAATCCCTACCCCACTGGGCAATTACAATCCCGATTGGGCAGTGGTAAAACAGGTTCAGGGCAAAGTGTACTTTGTTGCAGAAACCAAAAATACTGGCAAAGGCATTCAGGCTGGTGTGGATACGGACAAACTACGCCAAAATGAGAGGCTGAAAATCGAATGCGGCAAGCGGCATTTTGCGGCATTGGACGGGCTGGAATATCGTGAGACGGATGATGTGGGCAGTTTGGAAAAATAATTGGAGGAAATATTTGAAATTGCATTAAAGCCGTTTGAGAAGCCGATATTAGGGTTTTCAGACGGCCACGATTCACGATAATCAAACTTAACCCTATGATATCAAACAAAAACAAATTCCCGCTTGTAGGTTAAAATCAGCCTATGCTAATATGCGCAACAACAGGTTTTTACTGAATAATCTGTGCTAAAATGCAGGATTAGATGGAAAACTCTATCCGAATTCGGTACAATACCGACGAATCATTTCCCTTAAACAACCTGCCGCAAGGCGAAAAGGAACGACTGACATGTCAAACATCGAACAACAAGTTAAAAAAATTGTTGCTGAACAACTGGGCGTAAACGAAGCCGAAGTGAAAAACGAATCTTCTTTCCAAGACGATTTGGGTGCTGACTCTCTGGACACCGTAGAACTGGTGATGGCTTTGGAAGAAGCTTTCGGCTGCGAAATCCCTGATGAAGACGCTGAAAAAATCACTACCGTACAATTGGCTATCGACTACATCAACGCCCACCAAGGCTAATCGGTCGCACCAAACATCCAGCCTCTGCTGCGCCATCGCAATAGAGGCTTTTACCTTATTATTAAACCCCTGAAATTTCAGACGGCATGAGTTTTGCCCGTTTTCACGAAGAAAAAGAGCAAGGCTGCCGCGAAAATCCCGACAACCAACAGCGAGATTATCATGAGTCAGAGAAGAGTAGTCATCACAGGTCTTGGCCAAGTATCACCGGTCGGCAACGACGTCGCCACCGCATGGAGCAATCTGCTCGCAGGCAAAAGCGGCATCGGACGGATTACCCGCTTTGACGCATCCGACATCAACAGCCAAATCGCCGGCGAAGTTCGCGATTTCGACATCGGCCAATACATCAGCGCGAAAGAAGCGCGCCGTATGGACGTGTTCATCCACTACGGTATTGCCGCCGCCCTGCAAGCCATCAATGATTCAGGCTTGGACGATTTGGAAACCCTCGACAAAGACCGCGTCGGTGTCAACATTGGCTCCGGTATCGGTGGCCTGCCGAGCATTGAAGCGACCGGCAAAGCCGTTATCGAAGGCGGCGCGCGCAAAATCAATCCTTTCTTTATCCCAGGCTCGCTGATCAACCTGATTTCCGGCCATGTCACCATCCTCAAAGGCTACCGCGGCCCGAGCTACGGCATGGTTTCTGCCTGTACAACCGGCGCACACTCCATCGGCGACTCTGCGCGACTGATTAAATACGGCGACGCAGACGTGATGATTGCCGGCGGTGCAGAAGGCGCGATCAGCACTTTGGGCGTTGGCGGTTTTGCCGCCATGAAGGCACTTTCCACACGCAACGACGACCCTGCTACCGCTTCCCGTCCGTGGGACAAAGGCCGTGACGGTTTCGTTATCGGCGAAGGCGCTGGCGTGCTGGTGTTGGAAGAATTGGAACATGCGAAAAAACGCGGTGCGAAAATTTACGCCGAAATCGTCGGCTTCGGTATGAGCTCCGATGCTTACCACATTACCGCGCCTAACGAAGAAGGTCCTGCATTGGCCGTTACCCGCGCCCTGAAAGATGCCGGTCTGAATCCTGAAGACGTTGATTACGTTAACGCACACGGTACATCGACTCCTTTAGGCGATGCCAACGAAACCAAAGCCCTCAAACGCGCTTTGGGCGGTCATGCGCGCAAGGTCATCGTTAACTCCACCAAATCCATAACCGGCCACTTGCTTGGCGCGGCCGGCGGTGTGGAAGCGTTGTACAGCGTGTTGGCGGTATACGAGCAAAAATCTCCACCGACTATCAATATCTTTGAACAAGACGTTGAAGCCGGTTGCGATTTGGACTACTGCGCCAACGAAGCACGCGATGCGAAAATCGACGTTGCCATCTCCAATTCCTTCGGCTTTGGCGGTACCAACGGCACATTGGTATTCAAACGCTTTACAGGCTGATAGAAGGTTTTAAGTAGATTGAAAAGGCCGTCTGAAACTGGATTTCAGACGGCCTTTTTTATTTTAAAATCCAAATATTCTTGATAATCTGTATCATTTGTATAAAAATATCGATTCCTATCAATATCGCCCGGATTTTATCGGGTAATCAACCCAATTACATTTTTATCAGGAGTCTGCAATGAAAACTATCCGTATTCTAGCATTGGCCGCTGCACTGGCCGCCGTGCCTGCATTTGCGTCTGATTTCGGCCATGAACAGGCATTGACCATAGACGGCGAGCCTGCCCATTTGGTAGAAACTTCAGCCCGTATTTTGGCAAATGAAACCCTGACTGCGCCGCAACTGGTCGAAGACATTACTGATGGATTCGGTTCGAAAAAAATTCCAGGTTATAAATTGATGATTATGGGCCGTACTTATTCGGTGGCGGCAGAAACCAAACCGCCGAAAGAGGGCCAAACTCAGTGGCGGGACAATACGTTCATTCATCGCGGCGTAAAACTGTTTGTTGGTATTCCGGTTAAAAACGGCAAGATGGATTTGGCAGCTGCCCGATTGATTAATATCGGCGTGGTTGACGATAACGGTGGTGCTGCGCCTCATGATGAGGGTGAAAAAATCCGTCCGGTCGGCAAACAGCTGATGTCTCCCGATACCAAAGTGGAAAATGTGAAACTCAATATTGCCAAACTGACGTTGCCAAATATGAAATTGGGCGAAACCAGTGGCGGTGGCGTGAAATTGGAAGCATCGGCAACATTGGACGGTAAGCCGATACAGACTAAAATCGACAGCACTTTCTCCCGCTTCTATTCCGCCAAACCGGCTGCTACACGGCCGTTTATGGCAGATGCACGGTTTGTGAAATAATTGCAAAGGCCGTCTGAAATCCAGTTTCAGACGGCCTTTTATTGATAAAACCGATTCAATACCGCATCATTTTGCTGTCCACCTGCATTGCCCAAGCATCAATACCGCCTTGCAGGTTGTAAAGGTTTTCAAATCCGGCGTCTTCTAGATACATTGCCGTGTGCAGGCTGCGGATGCCGTGGTGGCAGTAAACGACAATGGGCAAATCGTCGTCGGGCAGCTCGTTTTGACGCAGGGGGATGAGGTTCATCGGAATATGAATGGCAGCGGGCAGGGTGCAGATGGCGCGTTCTTCATCAGTGCGGACGTCGAGCAGGTGAAATGCGCGGCCTTCGTCCTGCCATTGTTTCAATTCGGTGGGTGAGAGTTGGATGATGTCGGTCATAGGGTTGGGTAAAAGCATGAGGCCGTCTGAATTTTCAGACGGCCTGTTGTTTAAAAATCGAAATCGCCAAACGGATTGGCCGATTTGTCTTCCAAGTGTGCTACGACGGTGTCGAACAATACCTTTTCGGAAAACTCGTTGCCGTTACGCGTCAGCAAAAGCGCGCGTTGTACCAGTTTGCGACCGACAATGACCACCATGCGGCCGCCGTCTTTCAATTGCTCTTTTAAGATTTCAGGCACGCTGTCTACTGCGCCGCCCACATAAATCGCATCAAAAGGCGCGCCTTGCGATGCTTCGGTCAGGCCGTTGTTTTGCACATAATCGACGTTAGCAAAGCCCAATTCGTCCAAAACTTTTTTGGCGCGTTGCTGCTGCTCGGCATCGATGTCGTCGGTGACGACTTTGCCGGCTAATTTGGACAGCAGGGCGGTTGCATAGCCTGAGCCTGTACCGATTTCTAAGACGGTTTCGTCTTTTTTCAGTTTCAAACCTTGAGCTAGGCGGGCAACGACTTTGGGTTCCAACATCTTATGGCCGTTGGCCAGCGGCAGCTCCATATCCGCATAGGCCAAGCCTTGAAAAGCCTCGCCGACGAAATGTTCGCGCCCGATCTCCTCCAAAGCATCCAAAATGTCGAAATCCAAGACATCCCACGGACGAATCTGCTGTTCAACCATATTGAAACGCGCTTTTTCAAAGTCCATATTTGTGCTCCGTTCAATTCTTAATTTTATCGAAACATACATTATAAATCCTTGTCGGAGAGTGTGCCATCTTTCAGACGGCCTCAAGGCTTGTTAATAATTGCCAAGCGCACATATATCCACTAAACTTTCACATTACACCACGCTACAACAAGCAACAACCAACACACGGAGCAATAAAGATGTATCACCAAATCGGAATGTGGGACCAAAAATGGGTTATCGGCAACTGGAAAATGAACGGCCGACTCCAAAACAACAATGCGCTTATGCACCGCTTCCGTGTCATGCCAACCGCAGAACGCGTGTTAATCGGCTTGGCCGCTCCGACCGTTTATCTGTTGCAACTGCACAACGCCATGCAGATTGTTTTGAACAACCGTATCTTGACCTGTGCGCAAGACGTGAGCCGTTTCCCGAATAACGGCGCGTACACCGGCGAAGTGTCCGCCGAAATGCTTGCCGACATCGGTACAGACATCGTCCTCATCGGCCACTCCGAGCGCAGCCTTTATTTCGGCGAGAAAAACGAAATCCAACGCCGCAAAATGGAAAACGTCCTCAACGTCGGCCTGATTCCATTGTTGTGCGTCGGAGAAAGCTTGGAAGAACGCGAAGCCGGTAAAGAACACGAAGTCATTGCCCACCAGCTTTCCATCCTGCAAGGTTTAAACACCAAAAACATCGCCGTTGCCTACGAGCCGGTTTGGGCGATCGGTACAGGCAAAGTCGCCACCGTCGAACAAATCGCCGACATGCACGCATTTATCTACAAAGAAATCTTGTCTTTGTGCGGAAGCGATGTTAAAATCCGCGTTCTTTACGGCGGAAGTGTGAAAGCGGATAACGCAGCCGACATCTTCGCAGTACCTCATGTAGACGGCGCATTGGTTGGTGGCGCGTCATTATCATATGACTCCTTTACCGCCATCATCAACGCAGCACAAGCCTCGTAGAAAACATATGGAAGCCTTTAAAACCCTTATCTGGATTATTAATATTATTTCCGCTCTATTCGTAATCGTGTTAGTATTGCTGCAACACGGTAAAGGTGCGGATGCCGGAGCAACATTCGGTTCCGGCAGCGGTAGCGCGCAAGGCGTATTCGGTTCTGCCGGTAATGCCAATTTTCTCAGCCGCTCGACTGCCGTTGCTGCAACATTTTTCTTTGCGACTTGCATGGCAATGGTGTATATTCACACCCACTCCAGTAAGCATGGTTTAGACTTCAGCGATGTGAAGCAGACCCAGCAAGCTCCTAAGCCTGCAACGCCTGCACAAAACAATACAACTCCTGTTGCACCGAATCCTCAGCAGCAGTAAGACAATTTAATTTATGCCGACATGGTGGAATTGGTAGACACGCTATCTTGAGGGGGTAGTGGCCGTAGGCTGTGCGAGTTCAAATCTCGCTGTCGGCACCACATTAGAAAATCTAACCGCTTTTTAGCGGTTATTTTTTCGTCTTGAGAATCTGCCTTTCATTTATTTTTAGGCCGAGACAGGGAAATACAATGAAGCGTTTGGTTGTCGGCATCAGCGGTGCCAGCGGTTTTCAGTATGGCGTGAAGGCTTTGCAGCTTTTGCGTGAGCATCAGGTAGAAACGCATTTGGTGGTTTCGCAAGGGGCGGAAATGACCCGCGCTTTGGAAACGGATTACACTAAAGAAGACGTTTATGCTTTGGCAGATGTCGTGCATTCCGTCCGTAATGTCGGGGCAAGTATTGCCAGCGGATCGTTTTTGACGGATGGAATGTTGATTGCGCCGTGTTCAATGAAAACTTTGGCTTCGGTTGCTCATGGATTTGCCGATAATTTGCTCAGCCGTGCGGCGGATGTAACGTTGAAAGAGCGGCGCAAGCTGGTGTTGATGGTGCGTGAAGCGCCGTTAAACTTGGCGCACATTGAAAATATGCGCCGTGTGACAGAGATGGGCGGTATCGTGTTTCCTCCCGTTCCGGCTCTGTATCAGAAGCCCGAATCCATCGAAGATATGATTACACACAGCGTGTCTCATGCTTTGGACTTGTTCGGTATTTTTCAAACCGATGCGCCGCGCTGGCAGGGCTGATGTTTCAGACGGCCTGAAAATAAATTTAATACACTGAGAAAGAGGATAAAAATCATGCAAGCGATTCCTACCAATATCGTTAAATTTTTGAGCAATCATCATGTCGTCAGTATTGCCGCTGCGGCAGACGGCGAAGTTTGGGCGGCTTGTTGTTTTTATGTGTTTGATGAAGCCAATGCCCGCCTGATTGTGCTGACTTCTTTGAAAACAAAGCATGGCGGACTGATGAGCCGTTCTGCCAAAGTAGCCGGCACCATTGCCGGACAGCCTGACAGTATCACGAAAATCAGCGGTGTTCAGTTTGCGGCGACTGCCGCTTTGATTGAAGATGAAGCGGATTTGAAAGCGGCGCAGTCTTTATTTTACAAAGCGCATCCTGCTGCTCGAGTGATGAAAAGTGATGTCTGGGTGTTGAATTTGGATAATGTAAAATTCACTGACAATAAATTGGTATTCGCACAAAAAACGTATTGGAATCGTGAGGATTAAGAAAAGGCCGTCTGAAAGATGAAATTTCAGACGGCCTTTGATGCTTTAAGAATTAATCGTGTCCGATGTCTACGGTTTTTTCTTTGTAACGCGTGTCGGGAATCAAGACAATTTTATCGTCCACTTTGCCGATGGCTTTCACGTCTTTGCCCGGATAGTCCAGTTGATGCAGGAAGTAGCGGATACAGTTCAAACGTGCACGTTTTTTGTCGTCGGAACGGATGATGACCCAAGGCGCGTCGCCGGTGTGGGTGTGGAAGAACATAGCGTTTTTGGCTTCGGTGTAGTCGTCCCAGCGGTCGAGTGACTGGATATCCACAGGGGACAGTTTCCAGTGTTTCAGTGGGTCGTCACGACGGGAGATGAAGCGACGGAGTTGTTCTTCGCGGGATACGGAGAACCAGAATTTGAACAGATGGATGCCGCTGGCAACAAGCATACGTTCCAATTCAGGGGTTTGACGCATAAAGAGCAGGTATTCGTTGGGTTCGCAGAAGCCCATTACGCGTTCTACGCCTGCACGGTTGTACCATGAGCGGTCGAAGAATACCATTTCGCCTGCGGTCGGCAGGTTTTGGATGTAGCGTTGGAAATACCATTGGCCGCGTTCGGTAGTAGTCGGTTTTTCCAGTGCGACAACGCGTGCGCCGCGCGGATTCAAATGTTCCATAAAGCGTTTGATGGTACCGCCTTTACCGGCTGCGTCGCGGCCTTCAAACAGGCTGACGATACGCTGACCGGAATCTTTAACCCAGCTTTGTACTTTCAACAATTCGATTTGCAGCTTCTGTTTTTCTTTTTCGTAAACAGAGCGACGCATACGTTGTTTGTACGGGTAGTTGGCAGGAAGCGGTGCGCTGCTGGAATCTTCGTCAGTGCCGCGTCCTTCGTGTTCCAAAACAGCCTTTTCGAATACTTGCAGCTGGTCTTGTTTCTCGCCCAGTTCAACATTCTCGAACGGTTCTAATTGGTGGTCTGCCATAAAGTCTCCTTATCGATTAAGTTTTAAATGATATGGTGTGGTATGACTTGATTTTACCTCTTTATGCTGTGTTAGCCTACATAAAATTACACATAAGCGATTTTTTCCGACTTGTTTGATAATTTTTGTAAAACCAGCGTATAATCAGCCTATTTGTATCATACATCATGCCTTATTTCGCCCTGTTCGACGATGCCGTGAGCGGCCGAGCAAAACTCTATCAAAATCATGTAGAAAGCCATCGGTTTTATCATAACGAACTGGATTCGTTAACAAGTATTTTGCAAGCCGGCTGGAAAAAGGGTTTGCATGCAGTGTTGTTTGTAGACTACGAATTTGGGTTGCCGCTGATGGATATTCCATCTGGCCGCAGTGGCAGTCTGCGTTTGCACTGGTTTGCCGATTATTCCGAAATCGATGCCGAAAACTGGCTGGCCAATCATTCAGACGGCCTTGAGGCAGGTATTTCTACTCCCCGATTCTCCGTATCCGAAGCCGATTATCTCGAGCATATCCGTCAAATCCACGAAGCCATCCGCCGCGGCGATACCTATCAAATCAATTACACCGCACGCCTGCACCTGCAAACTTACGGCAATCCGATCCAGCTTTACCGCCGCTTGCGCCAGCCTGTGCCGTATGCCGTTTTGTCTTGTCTGCCCGACGGGGTAGGGCAGGAGGCGTGGACTTTGTGTTTTTCTCCCGAACTTTTCCTCAAAATCGATTTAGACGGCCTGATTACAACCGAGCCGATGAAGGGCACTGCGCCGATTCTTCACGATGGGCAAGATGAACGCCGTGCCGTTGAATTGCAAAACGACCCGAAAAACCGCGCCGAAAATGTGATGATTGTCGACTTGTTGCGCAATGACCTCGGCAAAATCGCGCAGACAGGCAAAGTACGCGTGCCTGAACCGTTTAAAGTTTCCCGTTTCGGCAGGGTTTGGCAGATGACCAGTGCCATCGAAGCGCAGGCGCTGGCTGATGTTTCGGTTGCCGATATTATCCGCGCAGCCTTCCCGTGCGGCAGTATCACCGGCGCACCCAAACGCATGAGTATGCAGATTATTGAGTCCCTTGAATTTGAGCCGCGCGGTTTGTACACAGGCAGCATTGGCTTTTTGCATCCGTGTGATACGGGTTTGGGGTTTGAAGGTGTGTTCAATGTCGTGATCCGTACTTTATCTCTGAAGCCGGTTTCAGACGGCCTTTATCAAGGTGTTTATGGTGTAGGTTCGGGGATTGTGATTGATAGCGATCCGGAGGCCGAATATCGCGAGTGCGGTTGGAAGGCGCGTTTTCTCAATGACTTACGGCCTGATTTCGGTATTTTTGAAACCATGCGTGTGGAAGATAGACAGTGCCGTTTGCTTGATTTGCATTTAGGCCGTCTGAATAGCTCGGCACAAGCGCTCAACCTGCCTTGGCCTCAAAATGCGGCAGAACAAATTCAACACTATATAGATGCGTTGCCAAGCGGGTTATTTAGAGTCAAAGCCGCTTTGTTTTCAGACGGCCTTGTATTGAGCCATGCGGCTGTTTCGGAATTGGGTGAACAACAATACGTCATCTTGAGTGGGCACACATTAAACCAATGCGATTATCTGCGCCGCTTCAAAACCACGCGCCGTGAAATGTTTGACCAAGCGTGGAAAACGGCAGAAGGGCAGGGCGCATTTGACAGCTTGTTTTTCAATTCAGACGGCCTGTTGTTAGAGGGTGGAAGAAGCAATGTATTCGTCAAATGTCAGGGACAATGGCTTACGCCGTCTTTGGATTTGGATATTTTGAACGGGGTAATGCGCCAAGCGGTATTGAAGCAGCCTCAGCTATATTTAGGTGCGGATACAATCAAGGAAACCCACATCACGCGCGCGATGTTGGAAAATGCGGAAGAAATCCGTTTGAGCAACGCTTTAAGGGGCGTGTTTGCGGTTTCGCTCCGTAAATAAATGGCAAGGGTCAAATCATCGTGATTCAAATTGTCGTAAAGCGGCAATATCCGATAGAATACGTCATTTCAACAATGAGGCCGTCTGAAAGGGAAAACAATATGGCAAAAGCAAAAGGTGGATTGGGGCGCGGTTTGGATTCGCTGATTTCCAATGCAGTGGACAGCAGCAGTAGCGACCGCCTGACAACGGTTGCCATCGCCGATATTCAGCCCGGCCGTTATCAGGCGCGCGTGCAAATGGATGACGAAGCCTTGCAGGAACTGGCTGACTCCATTAAAGCGCAAGGCATTATCCAGCCGGTTATCGTACGCGAACGTGGTCTGTCCCAATATGAATTGATTGCCGGCGAACGCCGTTGGCGCGCTTCCCAGTTGGCCGGTTTGACCGAAATTCCCGTCGTCATCAAAACCATCAGCGATGAAACTGCATTGGCCATGGGTTTGATTGAAAACCTGCAACGTGAAAACCTCAATCCGATTGAAGAAGCGCAAGGTTTGAAACGCCTCGCCGACGAATTCGGCCTGACCCACGAAACCATCGCAAAAGCCGTCGGTAAAAGCCGTAGCGCCATCTCCAACAGCCTTCGCCTGTTGAGTCTGCCTGAGCCGGTTCAGGAAATGCTTTATCAACGCCGTCTAGAAATGGGTCATGCCCGTGCGTTGTTGACCTTGCATGTGGTTGACCAACTGGAGTTGGCTCAAAAAGCTGTCAAAAACGGTTGGTCGGTGCGTGAGGTAGAGCGCCGCAGCCAGTTGGCACATCAAAAAGCCAAGCCCGAAGCAGCCAAAACCATCAGCCCGGATATCCGCCGCATCAATGATGCATTGACCGAGCATTTGGGCGTTAATGCCGAAGTCAAAACCAGCAATCAGAAAAAAGGCAAAATCGTGCTGCATTTTGATACGCCGGAAACATTCGAATATTTGATGAAGCAGTTAGGCATCAATCAAGCGTTCTAACAGCTTTATAAACAGAACAGGCCGTCTGAAAAAAAGCTTTTCAGACGGCCTCAATTTTTGAAAAAGCGTAGAGCGTATAAATGTTTACAATACAAATCAAAATCTTCTGTAAAATCTATGTAACAACATGTAATTTGTGTTAAACTCCGTTCCAGCAAAGATTTGTTTTATATGTGTTAATCATTTATTTGTGAAAGGTTCACAAAGATTAACATATTGCTTGACGTTAACAAACTTCTTGATTATATTAGCCTGCCTTGCTTTTTGGGGTACAAAGTACAATGAATCAGATAGTCCCATTGCAAGTGATTGTATTATTAATAATTTCAGTTGTTTGTGCATTATTCTCCGGATTGCCCGGCTTCCTCTCTGCTTTGGCGGGAGGATTTTCGTACATTTTGCCTACCCTAGTTGCAGTTTTACTTTTAAAGTTTTCCCGACGAAATCCCGATCTGCAAAGTTCGATGTTTATCGGCGGAGAGGTTTTAAAAGTAGTGCTGTCGCTGGTATCTATATTGGTCGTTTTTGCAATATGGCATCGATCACTGGTATGTTACCCATTTTTATTGGCGTTTCTTGGCGTCAGTCATTTGGTTTTTTTAGTATTGTTGAGAGTGAAACACTATGGCAGGTGAAACTATGACCGCTGCCGACTACATCAAGCACCACTTGCAAAGCTTGACCAGTATGTCGGATGTTACTCAGGGTCAAGGACTGAAAAACATTGCTGATTTTTCGTTCATTAACCTTGATGCAATCTTTTTTGCCGTTCTGTTGGGCGTAATCGGCAGCTTCCTTTTGTGGCGCGGTGCCAAAAAAGCGACGGCCGGTGTTCCCGGTCGTTTCCAAGCGGCTGTTGAAATTCTGTTCGAATTCGTGGATGACATGTGTAAAAGCATTATCCATAACGAACAATCGCGTAAAGCCGTTGCCCCGTTGGGTCTGACCTTATTTGTCTGGATTCTCTTGATGAATGCCATGGATATGCTGCCGGTTGATTTGCTGCCGATGGCATGGCAAGGCATTACCGGTAATCATCATGCTCTGTTGCGCGTCGTGCCGACAGCTGACTTGAATACGACTTTGGCTCTGGCGATTGGCGTATTGCTGATCTGTATTTACTACAATGTCAAAATAAAAGGCCTTGGCGGTTGGATTCACGAGTTGTTCTGCGCACCTTTCGGTCCGTGGCTTGCTCCAGCCAACTTCCTGCTGAACTTGGTAGAGTTTTTGTCCAAAACCGTATCCCACGGTATGCGGTTGTTTGGTAATATGTATGCCGGCGAGCTGGTGTTCCTGTTGATCGCTCTGTTGGGCGGTGCATGGGCGTCAACCGGTAGTGTTGAAACTTTGGATCCGATTTTATTTGTGTTCCACCTGATTGCCGGTTTGGCTTGGGCGATTTTCCACATTTTGGTCATCACCTTGCAGGCATTTATTTTCATGGCGTTGGCGTTCGTATATATCGGACAGGCGCATGATGCACACTAATCAAGTAGTTTTTTTGTAGTTTGTTTTTTGTAGTTTAACCTTTACTATTTTAAGGAGTTTAAAAATGGGTTTGATTGCTATCGCATGTGGTTTGATCGTTGCCTTGGGCGCATTGGGTGCCTCTATCGGTATCGCAATGGTTGGTTCTAAATACTTGGAATCTTCTGCTCGCCAACCTGAGCTGATCGGTCCTCTGCAAACCAAACTGTTCTTGATCGCTGGTCTGATCGACGCGGCTTTCTTGATCGGTGTGGCTATTGCCCTGTTGTTCGCCTTCGTTAACCCGTTTGGTGGTGCGTAATCAAGACGGAGCGATCCGTTCAGATACAGGCTTGCCGTCTGTTTGATTAACCCAGATACGAAGGTTAAGTAACGTGAATATTAATGCAACCTTATTTGCGCAAATCCTAGTTTTCTTTGGCTTGGTTTGGTTTACGATGAAATTCGTATGGCCTCCGATTGCCAAAGCATTGGATGAGCGTGCCGCAAAAATCGCCGAGGGCTTGGCTGCTGCCGAGCGCGGTAAGAGCGATTTTGAGCAGGCAGAGAAAAAAGTTGCAGAACTTATGGCCGAAGGGCGTAATCAGGTAACCGAAATGGTTGCCAACGCCGAAAAACGTGCTGCAAAAATTGTAGAAGAAGCCAAAGAGCAAGCTTCTCATGAAGCAGCACGCATTGCAGCCCAAGCAAAAGCTGATGTAGAGCAAGAAGTTAACCGTGCGCGCGAAGTGTTGCGCGAACAGGTTGCTACACTGGCTGTTAAAGGTGCGGAATCTATCTTGCGTAAAGAAGTTGATGCTTCCAAACATGCAGATTTGCTCAGTACCTTAAAACAGGAGCTGTAATCTTATGGCAGAGTTCGCAACGATTGCCAGACCTTATGCGAAAGCATTATTTAGTCTGGCTCAGGAAAAAAACCAAATCGAGTCTTGGTTGGGCGAACTGAAAGAACTCGCAGCGGTTGTTCAAGATGAGAAAGTCATTGCGCTCATCGAGCAACCGGAAACAGGAGCTTCCGAAAAAGCAGAAACGCTCAAAGGTCTTGTCGGTATCAAAAATGTCGAATTGGCAAATTTCATTACCGTTTTGGCCGAGCAAAAGCGTTTGCTAGTATTGCCGGAAATTTATGCCCAATATCAAGATTTGACCTTGATACACAACAGTACGAAATCGGCAGTAATTTACAGCGCGTATGAGCTCAGTTCTCAGCAGCTGGCCGATGTTACCGATATCCTGACAAAACGCTTCAACAGCAAATTGGATGTGGTAGCTAAAGTTGCCCCTGAATTAATCGGCGGCATCAAAGTAGAAGTGGGTGATCAGGTCTTGGATTTGTCCGTACAAGGCAAACTGAATGCTTTGTATGCGACTATGACAAATTAGGAGAGTTTTCATGCAGCTTAATCCTGCTGAAATTAGCGATTTGATTAAAGCCAAAATCGAAAATCTGTCCGTCAATGCAGAAGTACGTACCCGTGGTACCGTTGTTTCTGTTACAGACGGCATTGTGCGCATTCATGGCTTGTCAGACGCGATGCAAGGTGAGATGCTCGAATTCCCCGGTAACACTTTCGGTCTAGCCATGAACTTGGAGCGTGACTCCGTCGGTGCCGTAGTGTTGGGTGAGTACGAACACATTAAAGAAGGCGATACAGTTACCTGTACCGGCCGTATTTTGGAAGTGCCGATCGGTCGTGAACTGGTTGGCCGCGTGGTTGATGCATTGGGTCGTCCTATCGATGGTAAAGGTCCAATCAACACAACATTGACTGCTCCAATCGAAAAAATTGCACCAGGTGTGATTGCGCGTAAATCGGTTGACCAACCAATGCAAACCGGCCTGAAAGCCATTGACTCTATGGTTCCGGTTGGTCGTGGCCAACGTGAGTTGATCATTGGTGACCGTCAAACTGGTAAAACTGCCGTAGCACTGGATGCCATCGTTAACCAAAAAGGTACAGGCGTTATCTGTATTTATGTGGCTATCGGTCAAAAAGCATCTTCTATTGCCAACGTAGTACGCAAATTGGAAGAGCATGGCGCGATGGAACATACTATCGTGGTTGCTGCAACTGCTTCTGAAGCCGCTGCGCTGCAATACATCGCTCCTTACTCCGGTTGTACCATGGGTGAATTCTTCCGTGACCGTGGTGAAGATGCACTGATCGTATACGATGACTTGTCTAAACAAGCCGTTGCATACCGTCAAATTTCCCTGCTGTTGCGCCGTCCTCCTGGCCGTGAAGCATATCCTGGCGACGTATTCTATCTGCACTCCCGTCTGTTGGAACGTGCAGCCCGCGTCAGCGAAAACGAAGTTGAAAAACTGACTAATGGCGAAGTAAAAGGCAAAACCGGTTCTCTGACTGCGTTGCCAATTATTGAAACCCAAGCCGGTGACGTATCAGCATTCGTACCAACCAACGTAATCTCGATTACAGACGGCCAAATCTTCTTGGAAACCGACTTGTTCAACGCCGGTATCCGTCCTGCAATCAATGCCGGTATTTCCGTATCGCGCGTAGGTGGTGCAGCACAAACCAAAGTTATCAAAAAACTGGGTGGCGGTATCCGTTTGGCGTTGGCACAGTACCGTGAATTAGCAGCGTTCTCGCAATTTGCTTCCGATTTGGACGAAGCAACACGCAAACAGCTGCAACACGGTGAAGTGGTTACTGAATTGATGAAACAAAAACAATTCAGCACATTGAACACTGCCGAAATGGCATTGACTTTGTGGGCGATCAACAACGGTTCTTACGCAGATGTTCCGGTATCCAAAGCCTTGGCTTTCGAAGCAGAATTCTTGAGTTTCGTACGTACGCAACATCCTGACGTTCTGGAAGCGATTAATGCATCAGGCGCAATGTCTGACGAAAGCGAAAAAGCATTGACCGAAGCCATGAAATCTTTCAAATCTTCTTACGCTTACCAAGCATAAGTATTGAGATGAAAGGAGTCTGAAATGGCAGTCGGAAAAGAGATTCTCACCAAAATCCGTAGTGTTCAAAATACCCAAAAGATCACTAAAGCGATGCAAATGGTGTCGACCTCTAAAATGCGGAAGACTCAAGACCGGATGCGCTTAGCGCGTCCGTACGCCGAAAAAGTGCGTACAGTGATGAGCCATCTTGCACAGACTAATGCCGATCATGGTATCAAATTGTTGGAGCCGCACCGTGAAGTGCGTCGTGTCGGCTTCATTTTGATTACCTCGGATAAAGGTTTGTGCGGTGGCTTGAACGCAAACGTACTGAAAAAGTTTTTGGCGCAAGTTCAAGAGTATCAGGAACAAGGCATCGAAGTCGAAGTCGTGTGCCTGGGTAGTAAAGGTTTGGCTGCATGCCAAAGCATCGGTTTGAATGTTATTGCCAGCGCAACCAATTTGGGTGATACCCCAAAAATGGAATTGCTGCTCGGCCCTCTGACCGAAATCTTCCAACGTTATGAGAAGCATGAATTAGACCGTATCCATATGGTTTACTCACGTTTCGTCAATACAATGCGCCAAGAGCCGCGTATGGAAGTTTTGCTGCCTATCGGTGAAAACGTTATTGACGATGGAACAGGTCATTCTTCATTTACTTGGGAATACCTCTACGAGCCGAGTCCTATCGCCGTATTGGAATATTTGGTTCGCCGCTATTTAGAGTCTGTGGTTTATCAGGCATTGAGCGACAACATGGCATCTGAACAAGCCGCGCGTATGGTAGCGATGAAAGCTGCAACCGACAACGCAGGCAATGCCATTAAAGAATTACGCTTGGTGTACAACAAATCGCGTCAAGCCGCGATTACCACAGAATTGTCAGAAATTGTAGCAGGTGCAGCGGCAGTTTAATGCCGTCTGAAGCCTGAACAGGAAATTAGGATACGATAATGAGCCAAGGCAAAATCGTACAAGTTATTGGTGCGGTGGTTGACGTGGAATTTCCACGCGACGCTATCCCGCATGTTTACGATGCCCTGAAATTGGACGAGAACGGTCTGACTCTGGAAGTTCAACAGCTTCTGGGTGACGGCGTTGTCCGTACTATTGCAATGGGTAGTTCAGACGGCCTGAAACGCGGCATGTCTGTAAGCAATACTGGTGCGCCAATCACTGTGCCGGTAGGTAAAGGTACATTGGGTCGTATTGTCGACGTATTGGGTACGCCTGTTGATGAAGCAGGTCCGATCGATACCGACAAGAGCCGTGCCATTCACCAAACTGCTCCAAAATTCGACGAGTTGTCTTCAACTACCGAATTACTGGAAACCGGTATTAAAGTGATCGACTTGCTGTGTCCGTTTGCTAAGGGCGGTAAAGTAGGTCTGTTCGGTGGTGCCGGTGTGGGCAAGACCGTGAACATGATGGAATTGATCAACAACATCGCCAAAGCGCACAGCGGTCTGTCCGTGTTCGCAGGTGTGGGTGAACGTACCCGTGAAGGTAACGACTTCTACCACGAGATGAAAGATTCCAACGTATTGGATAAAGTAGCCATGGTGTATGGCCAAATGAACGAACCTCCGGGCAACCGTCTGCGCGTTGCTTTGACCGGTTTGACTATGGCTGAATACTTCCGTGACGAAAAAGACGAAAACGGTAAAGGTCGCGACGTATTGTTCTTCGTTGACAACATCTACCGTTACACTCTGGCCGGTACCGAAGTATCTGCACTGTTGGGCCGTATGCCTTCTGCAGTGGGTTACCAACCGACATTGGCTGAAGAAATGGGTCGTTTGCAAGAGCGTATTACCTCTACCCAAACCGGTTCCATTACTTCCATCCAAGCCGTATATGTACCTGCGGATGACTTGACTGACCCGTCTCCAGCGACAACTTTCGCCCACTTGGACGCGACCGTCGTATTGAGCCGTGACATTGCATCTTTGGGTATTTACCCGGCAGTTGACCCGCTTGATTCTACTTCACGCCAATTGGATCCGATGGTATTGGGTCAAGAGCACTACGACGTAGCGCGCGGTGTACAGTCTACTTTGCAAAAATACAAAGAATTGCGCGACATTATCGCCATTCTGGGTATGGACGAATTGTCTGACGAAGACAAACTGACTGTGATGCGTGCCCGTAAAATCCAACGCTTCCTGTCTCAACCGTTCCACGTTGCCGAAGTATTTACCGGTTCTCCAGGCAAATACGTTTCATTGCGTGACACCATCGCCGGCTTTAAAGCCATCTTGAACGGCGAATACGACCATCTGCCTGAACAAGCGTTCTACATGGTAGGCGGTATCGAAGAAGCGGCTGAGAAAGCGAAAACCTTAAACTAAGGAGGCCGGCATGAGCACCATGCAAGTTGAAGTGGTTAGTAGCGAGCAAAACATCTATTCGGGCGAGGCCAGCTTTGTGGTGGTTCCGACCGTTCAAGGTGAGCTTGGTATTTATCCACGACACGAGCCGATTATGAGTTTGGTACGCCCCGGAGCATTGCGTTTGACTGTTCCGGGTGAAGCTGAAGAAGTGCTGGTTGCCGTTTCCGGTGGCGTTTTAGAAGTACAGCCTGATAAGATTACCGTATTGGCAGACGTTGCCGTTCGCAGTACAGAAATGGATCAGGCGCGTGCTGAAGCAGCTAAAAAAGCAGCCGAAACAGGTGTTAATGAAGCTAGAGACGAAAAATCTTTGGCCGAAGCGCACAAAGCATTGGCAGCAGCCATTGCCCAGCTGAAAACTTTGGATTACCTTCGTTCGCAAAAAAACAAGTAATGTGGGTTCATCAAGAAAAAGCACAACGAAATGTTGTGCTTTTTTATTTTCTTGAAGATAAGCGGCTTGATATTGAAATGTCGACAGACGAGTAGATGGCAAACTTGAAATCGAAACGCTAGAACCGGCTTTTATGACTAAATTGTTGGCGGATCATTATTGAAGCAGTTAGCCTTGTGATTCACATTTAAAATAGCCCCCCCAATCTTTTTATCCTCAAAAAATAGATTGGATGATTCCTAATTTATTGCTACTGCAACAGATCTGAATTGATCAGTATTGAAAATATTAGAATTTGCGGAAGCTCTTGTATAAACAGGCCGTCTGAAAAGTTTTAGACGGCCTGAGACCTTTGCAAAATTCCTCCCCCCCAACAACTGAAACCTAAACACAGGTTGAGACCTTTGCCTTTTCCCTTACCCAATGAGACCTTTGCAAAAAAGCCCTTCCTTCGACAG
>NZ_KV831706.1:0-137400 GCF_001837185.1 Neisseria sp. HMSC064D07
TTTTGGGGAATTTTGCAAAGGTCTCGGCCTTTTTATTGAACTGTTTTATCTATTTTCTATCAGGCTGCCGGCAGCTCGTGAAAAGCACTGGGCAAGTCTTCGTTATCGGCAAACTCAACCCATTCGTAAGCGCTTTCATCTGCCAAAACAGCACGCAACAGCGCATTATTGATGGCATGTCCTGATTTGTAACCTTCAAATGCACCGATAATCGGATGGCCGACAATGTACAAATCGCCAATCGCATCCAGGATTTTGTGGCGGACAAATTCATCGGGATAGCGCAAACCTTCCGGATTCAAAACGTCCATGTCGTCAATCACGATGGCGTTGTTCAAATTGCCGCCCAGTCCGAGATTGTGGGCGCGCATCATTTCTACTTCGTGCATAAAGCCGAAGGTACGGGCGCGGGCAATCTCATCGATATAGGATTTTCCTGCAAAATCAATTTCGAAAGTAGGTGCGCTGCGGTTGAATACGGGATGGTCAAATTCGATGGTTAAAGTAACTTTAAAGCCGTCATAAGGCGTAAAGCGCACCCATTTTCCGGTTTCTTTGATTTCAACGGGTTTGAGGATTCTCAAAAAACGTTTTTGGGCTTTTTGATCCACCACGCCTGCATCTTGTAAAAGGTAAATAAACGGTAGGCTGGATCCGTCCATAATCGGAATTTCAGGCGCGTTCAATTCAATCAAGGCATTATCAATGCCGTAGGCAGACAGAGCCGACATAATGTGTTCAATCGTGCCGATGCGCACGCCTTTATCGGTAACGATGGTTGAAGAGAGGCGGGTATCGTTGATCAAATAAGGATTCAATTTGATTACTTCACCCATTTCCCCACTTAAATCAGTACGGCGGAACGAAATACCGCTGTTTTCTTCGGCAGGATGCAAAGTCAGAGCGACCCTTTCGCCCGAATGCAGGCCAACGCCGGTAACGCTTACTGATTTGGCTAAAGTTCGTTGCAGCATAATTGCTTCCTTTAAAAAAGTCTGATGGGCAAATGATACGTTAAAAAGGAAAAAACAAGCCATCATTTTTAATAGTATTTGCCAATATGGATGTTTTGCGGGGGTGAATTTCAAAATTTTAATTATCCACAATAGTATGTGAAATTGAAGTGGGTAATTTGGTTTTTATCCACAGATAAATAGGGAAACTAAGATTCTATCCTTTTTTATTCCGGCATTCAGTTGGGGTTGGCCTCAAAGATAAAAAGTAACTATCAAATTGGTTTTAAAGAAAGTTATTGTGTTATCCACAGATGGTTTAGTTCTTCATCAAAATCATCATTTTAAAAATTAAAATATTATGATTTGAAGAAAACACTGAATGATCAACACAAAAATGGCAAAATATAAGAAATAGAACTAAGTTCATGATTTTCATAAACTTATGAAAATTTTAAGATTGGAAAATGGTTTTTATGAAATAAAATATCAAAAACCAGAACTAATCCGATTTGTCTGATATTTTCCTACAAACAAGAATTTCATGTTTTCTTTATTTAAATCAAACAACTTAAAACTAATCATCTGTAATCCTAGAAAGTAATTTTATTTCAGGATACAATGGCCTTACTGAAAAATTTTTCCCATTCCATCTAATAGGAGTAGCAAAATGAGTATTAAAGTAGCGATTAATGGTTTTGGCCGTATCGGTCGTCTGGCATTGCGTCAAATTGAAAAAGCTCAAGGTATCGAAGTCGTTGCTGTTAACGACTTGACTCCTGCCGATATGCTGCTGCACCTCTTTAAATACGACAGTACTCAAGGTCGCTTTGAAGGCTCTGCTGAATTGAAAGATGATGCGATTGTTGTTAACGGCAAAGAAATCAAAGTATTTGCCAATCCTAATCCTGAAGAATTGCCTTGGGGCGAGCTGGGTGTGGACGTTGTCCTCGAATGTACTGGTTTCTTTACCAACAAAACCAAAGCTGAAGCCCATATCCGTGCCGGTGCGCGCAAAGTTGTGATTTCCGCACCTGGCGGCAATGATGTGAAAACCGTTGTATACGGCGTAAACCAAGATATTTTGGACGGCAGCGAAACCGTTATCTCCGCCGCTTCTTGTACGACTAACTGTTTGGCCCCTATGGCTGCAGTATTGCAAAAAGAATTCGGTATTGTTGAAGGCCTGATGACCACCATCCACGCTTATACCGGCGACCAAAACACTCTTGACGCTCCGCACCGCAAAGGCGACTTCCGCCGCGCCCGTGCCGCTGCCTTGAATATCGTACCGAACAGCACCGGTGCCGCTAAAGCCATCGGCTTGGTTATTCCTGAATTGAACGGCAAGCTTGATGGTTCTGCCCAACGTGTTCCCGTAGCCACCGGCTCTTTGACCGAACTGGTTTCTGTTCTCGAGCGCCCTGTTACCAAAGAAGAAATCAATGCAGCCATGAAAGCTGCCGCCAACGATGCTTTAGGCTATACTGAAGATCAAATCGTTTCTTCCGACGTCATCGGTATCGAGTATGGCTCACTTTTCGATGCGACTCAAACCCGCGTGATGACTGTTGGCGACAAACAATTGGTAAAAACCGTTGCTTGGTACGACAATGAAATGTCTTACACTTGCCAATTGGTTCGTACCTTGGAATTCTTTGCCAGCAAAATCTAAAAAATAATGGGCTGAATCAATCAGTCTGTGGATAATTAAAAGGCCGTCTGAATATTTCAGACGGCCTTTTGTTTGTAGATAGATTTAATTTGCAATCAGATTGTGGATAATTTAATTACTGTGGCACATTTGTTTTCTATCCTAAACTGTACTTCATAATCCGCAATATTCATCACATAAATCCGTTCGGGAATATCTTGATAGGCAGGGCGAGGATCTTGGGCGATGCTTTGCTCAATGAGATGTTTTTCTTCTGTGGATAAATGTTCCGCAAGCGTACTTTCTGCCCAGACTACGTTCAATTCTTCCGGTTTACCGCTGACAAAGCCTGATGATGCGTCAGGTTTGGATTCGACAAACGGGATGTAGGGTTTGATATCCACTACCGGAGTACTGTCCAACAGGTCTGCACCGCTGCAATAGATGCGGACAGGTTTACCTGATTCGATGCGTTCGAGTTTTAGTAGGGATAAACCGAGATGATTGGGGCGGTGCGGGCTGCGTGTGGCAAATACGCCCATTTTTTGTTTGCCTCCAAGCCGTGGCGGACGCACCATTTGCGCCCAACCTTCATCCAATACGCCGTGGAAAATAAAACTTATCCACACATAGTCGAAATCTTCCAAGCCCCGAACGCTGTCTGTGGTAAATTCAGGAATGAGTTCAATGCAAATTTCTGCCGCAGGAACCAAACCGGGTTGGCGGGCAATACCGAATTTTTGTTTGTAGGGGGAATGAACGGTCGCAATAGGCGTAATCGAATAGGACATAATTTGTGGATAAATATTCTGTGCAAACTGTCATCATATCATAGATGTTTTCCCACATTTTGCGGTAGTAATTTGTTATAATACAAAGCATTTATTCCAAATGTCCGTACATGGGCAATAAATGCTCAATTTAAATAATATAAAATAAAATCAATAGGTTAAATTAATCCATGATTGTTTCCATCGATGTAGATGCACAAAAAACGTTTACGCCTTTGTGCCCGAAAGAATTGCCTGTTGCCGAAGGTCATCTGATTGCGGATGAACTCAATGCCCAAGCTGCATTGGCGGATTTACGCGTGATGACGAAAGATGCTCATCATGCCGCGGCAAAATGGCTTGTGGATAATCCTGTTGATATGTTGAAACCGACGGGTTTACCCGATGCGGATTTGACTTGGGTATCGCATGCGATGGTTGGAACATATGGCTATGATTTGTTGGGTGGCCTGCCTTCAGCCAAGGAATACGATTATTGTATTTGGAAAGGCGTCGATCCTGAGTTACATCCTTACGGCGCATGTTTTCACGATATTGAAGAAAAGCTCAGTACAGGTTTGATCGAATGGTTGCGCTGTAAAAATGCAGATATGGTCATTGTCGGCGGTTTGGCAACGGATTATTGTGTGAAAACAACGGTTTTACAGTTGCTTAAAGGCGGGGCTTGGAAAGTCATCGTCAATCAGGCGGCTTGTCG
Organism: Neisseria sp. HMSC064D07; assembly: GCF_001837185.1. NCBI lineage: Bacteria > Pseudomonadati > Pseudomonadota > Betaproteobacteria > Neisseriales > Neisseriaceae > Neisseria > Neisseria sp. HMSC064D07. The sequence goes on from NZ_KV831706.1 coordinate 4,096, forward strand.
TGGCATTGCTCCGGAAACGGTTGAATCTGCATGGCAGGAAATGCATTCTGCCGGGGCTATTATTTTAGAAAACGCCGAAGAAATAAAAAAACACATTAACAATCAATAAATTATATTTAAAATTCTGTTGTTTCACGTGAAACATTTTCCAAAATATGAAGATTTTACTTGTCCGCTTGTCCAGTATGGGCGATTTAATTCATACGTTGCCCGCAGTTGAAGATTTGGCGCGACAATGTCCTGAGGTGGAGCTCCATTGGCTGTGTGAGGCAGGGTTTGCAGATATTGCCCGTTTACATCCTTTTGTCAAAAAGGTTCATGTAATGAAATGGCGGCAGTGGCGCAAACACCTTTTTCAGGCTGAAACATGGCGTGAAATAGGCCGTCTGAAAACGGATTTACAGGCTGAATCTTTTGATTTTGTTTTAGATAGCCAAGGACTGATTAAAAGCGCATGCTTTGCCAAAATGGCGAAATCCCCTATTTACGGTTTGGATAAACACAGCGCGCGTGAAAGTTTATCTGCCCTTGCGTACAGTAAAACGTTTGCCGTGCCGAAAGGCAAAAATGCGGTCTGGCGAAACCGTGAATTATTCGTTCAAGTATTTGGTTATAGAATGCCTGAAACGCAGGTATTTGGTTTGTCAGTTCCTGAATCAGGCCGTCTGCAAAATTTGCAATCCCCTTATTACGTTGCTTTGCATGCAACCAGTCGAGACAGTAAATTATGGCCGGTAGAACACTGGCGTGCATTATTGAAAAAGTTGAATGAAAAGCAACACTGTAATGTATATCTGCCATGGGGAAATGAAACCGAAAAAATGCGTGCCGAACAGATTGTAAGCGATTTACCGTTTGCTTCGGTTTGCAACAAAATGAATTTATTACAGGCTGCATTTTTATTGAAAAACGCAGAGGGTATTATTGGCGTAGATACCGGACTGCTGCATCTTGCCAATGCGTTGGAAAAGCCTGTTGTAGGAATTTATACAGATACAGATCCGGCCAAGACCGGCGTTCAAGTTTCGGCTTATGCAAAAAATTTAGGTGGTATTGCTCAAATCCCAAATGTTGACGAGGTTTATCAAACCTTGATGGATTGTGTTGCAGCATATGGTAAATAATTGCTGGGGAGTTGAATTTATTTTCTGAGTAAATGCTTTAGAAATGATATAATTCCGCTCTATTTACCAAGATTTATACAAATTTGGTTTTATCATATTGGTGAAAACCGAATTGGATTTTATATAAAGAATGTATCAAAAGCAGTATGCTAGATTTGATGGACATTCTTTTTAGGAGAATTGAATGAAAGCACTGGTCGCAGTAAAGCGCGTAGTGGACTATAACGTCAAAGTTCGTGTGAAAGCCGATGGTTCCGATGTGGATATCGGTAATGTCAAAATGTCGATGAACCCGTTTGATGAAATCGCGGTAGAAGAAGCTGTCCGTTTGAAAGAAGCCGGAAAAGTAAGCGAGATTGTTGCTGTTTCTCTTGGCGAGAAAAAATGCGAAGAAACGTTGCGTACTGCTTTGGCGATGGGTGCCGACCGTGCGGTTCATGTTGAGACTGATGCGAAGTTGGAGCCTTTGGCCATTGCGAAATTGCTGAAAGCTGTTGCGGATAAAGAAAATCCGCAAATTTTACTGCTGGGTAAACAGGCAATTGACGATGACGCCAACCAAGTTGCCCAAATGCTGGCTGCGTTGTTGAATGCGGCTCAAGGTACTTTTGCATCAAAAGTGCAAATTGAAGGCGAAGAAGCATTGGTAACCCGTGAAATTGACGGCGGCGAAGAGACTGTTGCATTGAAACTGCCTGCGGTCATCAGTGCAGATTTGCGTTTGAACGAACCACGCTTTGTCAAACTTCCTAATATCATGGCGGCAAAGAAAAAACCTTTAGAAAAATTGAGTCCTGCCGATTTGGCTGTGGATATTTCTCCGCGTTTGAATACCGTGAAATTTGCCGAACCTAAAGCACGTCAAGCCGGTGTGAAAGTGGCTGATGTTGCCGAGTTGGTTGAAAAGCTGAAAAACGAAGCCAAAGTGATCTAAGGAGTATGAAATGAGCGTATTGATTATTGCGGAACATAATAACCAACATTTGAATCCTGCCACTTTGCATGCGGTAACGGCTGCCGCCAAATTGGGTAATGTAGATTTATTGGTTGCCGGCAGTAATGCTGCTGCGGTGGTTGAAGAGGCGAAACAGGTTGCAGGCGTAGCGAAAGTTTTAGTAGCCGATTCGCCTTATTACGCTGAAGGTTTGGCAGAAGAATTAGCGCCTTTGGTTGTTAAACTGGCTGCGGATTACCGCTATGTGGCTGCGACTGCAACTGCGTTTGGTAAAAATCTGTTGCCCCGGGTTGCTGCCCTGTTGGATGTACCACAAGTTTCCGATTTAACCGAAGTTGTGGATAACTCGACATTTGTTCGTCCGATTTATGCCGGTAATGCATTTGAAACTATTCAATCCAATTCTGAAAAATTGGTACTGACTTTCCGTGCGACAGCATTTGATGCTGCCGGACCAGGCGGTAATACAGAAGTGGTCAATGTTGAGGCAACGCCTGCTCAAAACCTGAGCCGTTTCGTAAGTCGTCAACTTTCCCAGTCTGACCGCCCTGAATTGACTCAGGCAAAAGTGATTGTTTCCGGTGGCCGTGCATTGGGTAGTGCTGAAAAATTCAATGAAGTATTGACTCCTTTGGCGGATGCTTTGGGTGCGGCGATTGGTGCTTCCCGTGCGGCAGTGGATGCCGAGTATGCGCCAAACGATGCTCAAGTTGGTCAAACCGGTAAAGTGGTTGCGCCGCAACTGTACTTCGCTATCGGTATTTCCGGTGCTATCCAACACGTTGCCGGTATGCAGGACAGTAAAGTGATTGTTGCCATCAACAAAGATGCTGACGCTCCGATTTTCAATGTGGCAGATTACGGCTTGGTTGGTGATTTGTTTGAAGTTGTGCCTCAACTGACTGAAGCACTGAAAAACTGATGTTTCACGTGAAACGTTCAGACGGCCTTTTACAACAAAGGCCGTCTGAAAATATTTTGGCATGATTACGACCTATAAAACCATTATCACACCGACACAGGCTGAATTTAAAGATAAAGGCAGCCGCTTCATCGCATACGCCTATCCGATCCGCACTTTGGCCGATGTGAAGAAATATCTCGACCCATTAAAGGAAGAGCATCACAAGGCACGACATTGGTGCTACGCCTATCGATTGGGTGTGGATGGAATGCAGTTTCGCGCAAACGATGATGGAGAACCGTCCGGAAGCGCAGGCCGCCCTATTTTGGGGCAGATTGATTCTGTCGGTGTAACGGATGTGTTGGTTGTGGTTGTGCGTTATTTTGGTGGTACGCTATTGGGTGTTCCCGGTTTGATTCATGCGTATAAGGAATCAACGGCTCAGGCACTGGCAATAGCAGAAGTTGTTGAAAAGAATGTCGAAAAGACAGTTTGGTTGAAGTGTGAATATCCTGTTTTGAATGAGGCTATACGGATTGCCAAACAATATCAGACCGATATTGTGGAACAGGATTTGCAGCTGGATTGTAAGTTGACAGTGAAAATAGCGTTGGCCAATTATGAAGCTTGTATTGCTGCTTGGAAAAATACGCGTCAAATTGAAGTAGATACTGAGAAGCCGTTTGAATAAAAGGTCGTCTGAACATATTTGAGAAATCAAAAGTTTCAGACGGCCTTTGATGTTTTAGCCTTGGTATCTGTCTAAAGCATTTACGCTTGAGCGCAGGTGTTCCCAAGCCAGTTGATGAAATTCCCCTAGTGCATTCCATAGGGCATCTTCGCTCATAATGCTGTATTCGCCCTGTGTACGCAAATCAACATCTGCCCCTTCTTCAATGGCTTGATGGCATGCTTGGTATTCGTTGGTATAGAAGTCATCCATGTCTTGCATGAGGCTTGCAGCATGTTTCCAGCGGGCGATATCTGCTTCCAGTTGCGGCAGTAATTCGCACCATTCGCGGTATTTGCTTTGAATTTCATCAATACGTTTTTGCATGATTTGTCCTTTCGTTGTTTGAAATTAGAGTATGGTTGTCTTGGTGCAATATTATTCTTAATTTGAAACAGCTATGCAAGATGGAACAATATTCCATTGATTAAATTTTATTTACAACATCTATTCTTCAAGGAGATGGTATGAAATTGCTCGTTATTGGTAATGGTGGACGTGAACACGCACTGGCTTGGAAATTGGCGCAGTCGTCTAAAGTAGAAACTGTCTTTGTTGCACCTGGTAATGCTGGAACGGCAATTGAGCCTAAACTGCAGAATATAGCGTTGACAGCACATCAAGATTTGATTGATTTTTGCCGTAATGAAAATATTGCCTTTACCGTAGTCGGCCCTGAAGCGCCTTTGGCTGCCGGTGTGGTGAATGATTTCCGTGCTGCCGGGTTGAAGATTTTTGGCCCGACTCAATACGTGGCCCAGCTGGAGAGCTCAAAAGATTTTGCTAAAGCATTTATGGCAAAATATAAGATTCCAACCGCGCAATACCAAACCTTTGAAAATGCCGATGCGGCACATGATTACGTCAACCAAAAAGGTGCGCCGATTGTTATTAAGGCGGATGGTTTGGCTGCAGGTAAAGGCGTGATTGTCGCCATGACTTTGGATGAAGCCCATGCCGCTATCGACGATATGTTGTTGGGCAATAAAATGGGCAATGCAGGCGCGCGCGTCGTGATTGAAGATTTCCTGCAAGGCGAGGAAGCGAGCTTTATCGTTATGGTGGACGGCAATCATGTTTTACCGATGGCAACCAGCCAAGACCATAAACGCCTGCTGGATGACGACAAAGGCCCTAATACCGGCGGTATGGGCGCATACAGCCCTGCTCCGGTGGTAACGCCTGACGTGTACGAGCGCGCGATGAATGAAATTATTTTGCCGACTGTGGCCGGTATGAAAGCAGAAGGTCATGAATTTACCGGCTTTTTATACGCGGGCTTGATGATTGATAAAACCGGTGCACCTTATACTATCGAATTCAACTGCCGTTTCGGCGACCCTGAAACCCAGCCGATTATGAGCCGTTTGGATAGCGATTTGGTGGATTTGGTTGAAGCGGCAATCGACGGTAAACTGGATAGTGTTGCTGCCAAATGGAATCCGCAGACTGCAGTAGGCGTGGTGTTGGCCGCACAAAATTATCCTGACTCTCCAAAAAAAGGCGATGTGATCTTCGGCTTGGATAAGGCCAATCAAATCGGTAAAGTTTTCCATGCCGGTACTGCAACGAATGAAAAAGGCGAAGTTGTAACCAACGGCGGCCGTGTATTGTGTGTTGTCGGTTTGGGCGATGATGTTGCACAAGCTAAAAGCAAGGCTTATGAGGCATTGGAAACCATCCGTTTTGACGGTATGCAATACCGTAAAGACATTGCCGATAAAGCCATCAACCGTTAATAATGAATAGAAATAGGCCATCTGAACACAGATTGTCCGACAATCGCAGTTTCAGACGGCCTTGGTATTATGATGATGTTCCCCAGAATTTTATCGGCTGCAGCCCAACGCAGGTTGCAGGCGCATCTTAAAAAAGGCGGTTTGGTCGCCTATCCTACCGAGTCTTGCTATGGCTTGGGCTGTGTCCCTACTTTGCCTAAAGCACTCAATCAACTGATTCATCTGAAAAAACGACCGCAACACAAAGGCATGATTGTCATTGGCCATAGCTTGGAACAGTTGCAACCTTTGTTGCAAAGGCCGTCTGAAAATATCCAAACCATGCTGCATGAAGCATGGCCTGCTCCGAAAACTTTTTTATTGCCGGCCGGCAAAAAAGTATTGCCCTCATTGCGGGGAAAAAGACGCAGTAAATTGGCTGTCAGGGTTCCTGCGCACGCAGGTGCAAGGCGTTTGTGTCAGGTTTTGGAAATGCCTTTAGTCTCTACTTCATGCAATCGTGCAGGAAAACGGGCATGCAAAACGGAAAGGGAAGTCAGAAGACAGTTTGGTAGGAAAGTCTGGGTTGTAGGCGGATTGATAGGTAAGCAGAAAACGCCTAGCCAGATTATTGACGGAGAAACAGGGGCAAGGCTGCGTTAAAGAAGGGTTGTATCATCAAAGGAAAGGTATTTATTTGAAGAAGCAAATTTTTTCCAAAAGATTGGAATACCTGTGTGAAAAGCATTTAGTGCAGATCCAGTTTGATACATAGTAGTCTGTAAATACAGATCGATTAAGCAGATAGTAAGTCAATAAATAGAGTATAAAGCAGTATTTTGTGAAATGCTCTTGCAAAGAATGAAGCAAACTTTGAGCGTAAATGAATCGCTGTAATAAATTATTTTTGAATAAACAAATTTTGTGGATAAATTTGAAGATAAATTTCCATAAAAACATAAAAAGGCCGTCTGAAACTTGATATTCAAAGCATTCAGACGGCCTTTTAAATATTCAAACTGTGGATAACTTTGTGAATAAGTGTGTATTAAAGCTTATGTCCGCACACAGTTTCGTATTGTTTTTCAGTAATCGTGCCGCTCATGACGCTCATTGGGCGGATGCTGGTCGGCGTATAGCTTTGGTTGGAAATCACCCGGCCGTGTTCATCCATCAGTTGCAGCGCTGCCAAGCGATAGGTTTTGTTTGAGCAATGAATTTCCCAGCTGCCTATAGCCGTTTTATAGGCAGGCGTATTGACGAAACGTTCCTCTTTCAGTTTGGAAACAGTTTTTTTATCGCGGAAAGTAACCAGTGCGCCATTTCTTTTAATGCTGCTTTTATCAATGGCCACTTTGATATTGCCTTCAGAGATGGTGCCGATGTTGGTCCAGCTACCGCCGCCGCTTGAAGTGGTGGTTGTTTCACAGGCACTCAACATCAAAGCCACAAATACGGTTGTAGCTAGGGAAAAACGTTTGATATTCATAAAACCTCATTATTTACAAAAAGTCAGTCGATATTATCCGTGAAGATGGCATATATCGTAAATCGATTTTGCAAAGTTGAACCTCTGAAAAGCATTTTATGAAAAATACGCTGAAAAGGCCGTCTGAAACCTGTCTTTCAGACGGCCTTGGAGTGTAAAATCATGTATAATTGCAAACAATTTGGTTTTCATCCCATAGGAAGATCCGACATGATTAACCCTATCGCTGCACTTTCCCCATTAGATGGCCGCTACGCCAAATCCGTTGAAGCATTGCGTCCGATTTTCTCCGAATACGGCCTGATGCGTGCGCGTGTCAAAGTTGAATTAAACTGGCTCAAAGCCCTTGCCGCCGAGCCTAAGATTGTAGAAGTTCCTGCTTTCAGCGATTTTACGCTTGCCGAAATCGACAAAGTGATCGAAAACTTCTCACTTGAAGATGCCGCCGCCGTCAAAGCCATTGAGGCGACTACCAATCACGACGTCAAAGCCATCGAATATTGGCTTAAAGAACGCTTCTCCGGCGTGCCTGAAGTGGCTGCTGCCAGCGAGTTCATCCACTTTGCCTGCACCAGCGAAGATATCAACAACCTGTCCCACGCTTTAATGCTGCAAGAAGCGCGTGAGGCTGTTTTACTGCCGAAACTGGCCGAAATTATCGAAAAACTGACCGGCATGGCGCATGAGTTGGCTGCCGTCCCTATGATGAGCCGCACGCATGGCCAGCCTGCTACACCAAGCACACTGGGTAAAGAAATTGCCAATGTCGTGTACCGCCTGCAACGTCAGTTTAAAAACCTGCAAGCGCAAGAGTTCCTCGGCAAAATCAATGGCGCAGTCGGCAACTACAATGCCCATATGGTCGCCTATCCTGATGTGGATTGGGAAAACCATTGCCGCAACTTCGTTGAAATCAGCCTCGGCCTGACCTTCAACCCCTACACTATTCAAATCGAGCCGCACGACTATATGGCGGAATTTTTCCAAGCCATCAGCCGTGTCAACACGATTCTGATCGACTTCAACCGCGACGTTTGGGGCTATATTTCTTTGGGTTACTTCAAACAAAAAGTCAAAGCAGGCGAAGTCGGTTCTTCCACCATGCCGCACAAAGTCAATCCGATCGACTTTGAAAACTCCGAAGGCAACCTCGGTATGGCCAATGCCGTATTGGGCTTTTTGTCCGAAAAACTGCCGATTTCCCGTTGGCAGCGCGACCTGACCGACAGCACCGTATTGCGCAATATGGGCGTGGGCGTGGGCTATACCGTATTGGGCTTTGCCGCCCATCTGCGCGGTCTAAACAAGCTTGAGCCGAATCCTGCCGCCCTTGCTGCCGATTTGGACGCTACTTGGGAGCTGTTGGCCGAGCCGATTCAAACTGTAATGCGTCGTTACGGCGTGGCCAATCCTTACGAGAAGCTGAAAGACTTGACACGCGGTAAAGACGGCATTACGCCTGAAGTGTTGAAACTCTTTATCGAATCGTTGGAAATTCCGGCAGAAGCCAAAGCCAAATTGCTTGAGCTGACCCCTGCGTTGTATGTGGGTAAGGCCGAAGAGTTGGCAAAACGAATTTAAAAGGTTTTTGTAGGGCGCACTTTCTTAGTTATTGAGATTTTTTGATAGATAAGAAACCAACCCTTTGCATCCGACAAATTAAAAAGGCCGTCTGAAATATTTTTCAGACGGCCTTTTTCGATTCAATCTGTTATTTCACTTTGTCTTTCAATGCGCCGTAGCCGGCAGCGTCCATTTCTTCCAAAGGAATGAATTTCAAACTTGCGCCGTTGATGCAATAGCGCAGGCCGCCTTTGTCTTTCGGGCCGTCGGCGAAGACATGTCCCAAGTGCGAATCGGCGGCATGGCTGCGCACTTCGGTGCGGCGCATGTTGTAGCTGAAATCGTCGTGTTCGGTAACGGCGGAGGCATTAATCGGATGGGTGAAGCTCGGCCAGCCGCAGCCGGAATCGAATTTGTCGGCAGAGCTGAACAGGGGTTCGCCGCTGACGATGTCCACATAAATGCCGGGTTTGAACAAGTGGTCGTATTCGTGGCTGAAGGCGTATTCGGTCGCGCTGTTTTGGGTAACTTGGTATTGTTCTTCGGTCAGGAGGCGTTTGAGTTCGGCAGTGCTGGGTTTTTTATACGTTGCCGCGTCAAAGCCTTTGCCTTGCGGGGTGGCTTTGGTTTTGCCCGGCAGCGGTTCGTCGGCTTTGCGGATGTCGATGTGGCAGTAGCCGTTGGGGTTTTTAATCAGGTAGTCCTGATGGTATTCCTCGGCGTCGTAGAAGTTTTTCAGCGGCTCGTTTTCGACGACGAGGGGCTGTTGGTATTTTTGCTGCTCGCGTTTGAGCGCGGCGGCGATGACGGCTTTTTCGGCGGGGTCGGTGTAGTACACGCCGCTGCGGTATTGCGTGCCGATGTCGTTACCCTGTTTGTTGAGGCTGGTCGGGTCAACGACGCGGAAATAGTATTGCAGGATGTCGTCGAGGCTGAGTTTGTCGGCATCATAGGTGACTTTGACGGTTTCGGCATGGCCCGTATCGCGGTAGGAAACGTCTTCGTAGCTTGGGTTTTCCGTTTTGCCGTTGGCGTAGCCTGATACTGCGTCAACCACGCCGTCTATGCGTTGGAAATAGGCTTCCAAGCCCCAAAAGCAGCCACCGGCGAGGTAGATGGTGCGTGTATTCATGATTGCTGAATCCTTTTTCTGTGTGTCGGGTTTGTAAAATGTGTTTTTCAGACGGCCTAAATCGGCATCGGGATCGCGGATTAACGCCAATGCCTGCGCTTCGTTGATACTGCCTTTGACGATGCGTTGCACGTCGCCGTCTTTGCCGATTAATGCCCACGAAGGGTAAACGCCGATATTCAGGCTTTGGGCGATGGTGCCGCCGTTGTCGGTAACGACGGGCAGCTTAGGATAGTTCAAACCGGCATACCATTTTTGAAAGTCGCCGTCTTTTTTCTCGTGCAGAAAACCGGGCGAGGTAACGGTAATCAGGTTGGCGGAACCAAATTTTGCATCTTGCGCCCATTTTTCGGTTTGCTCCAATTCGGACAAACACAAAGGACACCAGCTTGCCCAGAATTTAATCAGGGTCGGTTTGTCTTTTTTCAAATAAACGCTAGCGGGGCGGTTGTCCGCGGTTTTCAAAGTGGACAAAGTGTGCGGCACGGTCGCGGCTTCGGTATCCATTATTTTGGATGAGCAGGCGCCAAGCGCAAGCAGGCAACCGAACTTGGTGCAAAGTGAAAATAATGTGCGGGGATTCATCTCTATGTTTCCTGTATGGATGGTTTGTCTTATTAGACGTTGGAAATGCCAAAACCTGACAACCTTGATTTTCAGACGACCTTGCCACGTAAAATACGCTACAATACTCCCTATTTCAAGTTTCTAAAATTAAAAGGAAAATTTAATGTTCAGCTTCTTCCGTCGCAATAAAAAACAGGAAACTCCGGCTCCTGAGGAGGCTCAAGTTCAGGAAATCGCAGCAAAAGTAGAATCTGAAGTTGCTCAAGTAGTTGAAAATATTAAAGAAAATGTCGAATCTTTAGCAGAAAGCGTCAAAGGGCAGGTCGAATCAGTTGTTGAAACTGTCAGCGAAACCGTCGAACAGGTTCGGGAAGCTTTGACTGAAACGCGGTCTGAAACAGTCGAAAAAGTAGAAGAACACGTTGAAGCGGCAAAAGAAGCGGCTGTTGAAACCGTCAGCGAGGCTGTTGCACAGGTTCAAGAAACCGTTGCCGAGATGCCGTCTGAAGCGGCTGAGGTTGCTGAAGAAGTAGCAGAACAGGCTGAAGCGGCAAAAGAAGCGACTGTTGAAACCGTCAGCGAGACTGTTGAACAGGTTCAAGAAACCGTTGCCGAAATGCCGTCTGAAGTGGCCGAGGCTGCTGAGGAAGCAGCAGAACAGGCTGAAGCGGTAAAAGAAGCAGCTGTTGAGGCAGTTAACGAGACTGTCGAGCAAGTTCAAGAAGTTGTTGCAGAGGCTTCAGCCGAAGCCCCTGCTCCGGTAGAAGAACAAAAGCTCAGTTGGGCCGCGCGTTTGAAACAAGGCTTGACCAAATCACGCGACAAAATGGCAAAATCGTTGGCCGGCGTGTTTGGCGGCGGACAAATCGACGAGGATTTGTACGAAGAGCTGGAAACCGTGCTGATTACCAGCGATATGGGCATGGAAGCCACCGAATACTTGATGAAAGATGTGCGCGACCGTGTCAGCCTCAAAGGCCTCAAAGACGGCAACGAATTACGCGGTGCACTGAAAGATGCGCTGTACGACTTGATTAAGCCTCTGGAGAAGCCTTTGGTCTTGCCGGAAACCAAGGAGCCTTTCGTGATTATGCTTGCCGGTATCAACGGCGCAGGTAAAACCACGTCTATCGGCAAACTTGCCAAATACTTCCAAGCTCAGGGTAAATCTGTATTACTGGCGGCAGGCGATACTTTCCGTGCCGCCGCGCGTGAGCAGCTTCAGGCTTGGGGCGAGCGCAATAATGTGACCGTGATTTCGCAAACTACGGGCGATTCCGCAGCCGTTTGCTTCGATGCCGTCCAAGCCGCCAAAGCGCGCGGGATCGACATCGTGCTTGCTGATACCGCCGGCCGTCTGCCGACGCAGCTTCATTTGATGGAAGAAATTAAAAAAGTGAAACGCGTGTTGCAAAAAGCCATGCCTGATGCGCCACATGAAATCATCGTCGTGCTTGATGCCAACATCGGTCAAAACGCCGTCAACCAAGTCAAAGCCTTTGACGAAGCTCTGGGTCTGACCGGCCTTATCGTAACCAAACTCGACGGTACAGCCAAAGGCGGTATCCTTGCCGCCCTTGCCTCTGACCGCCCTGTTCCTGTCCGCTACATCGGCGTAGGCGAAGGCATCGACGATTTGCGTCCGTTTAATGCCAAAGCGTTTGTAGATGCCCTATTGGATTAAACAGATAGGCTGAGGCTTGTCAACGCAGTTTGCGGGGGATTTTTGAGTTGTATTTTGAATGACTCTGCATTCGGTTGATACCAGCCAAACAGGCTGTTAAAAAGGCCGTCTGAAACCCAAAATCAGGTTTCAGACGGCCTTTATTTATTTACAGGTTTAGTTTTTCCGTGCGGTAACAAACTCGGCCAGTTGGCGCAGGCGCAGGGCTTTGTCGCCGAATGGCTCGATCAGGGCAACGGCTTCTGCAATCAGCGTTTCTGCGTAAGTACGTGCGGCCTGCAGGCCCATCAGTTTGACGTAGGTCGGTTTGTCGTTGTCCGAGTCTTTGCCGGCGGTTTTGCCCAAGGTGGCGGTATCGGCTTCGCAGTCCAATACATCGTCGATCACTTGGAAAGCCAGGCCCAATTTGGCGGCGTAGTGATCTAAGGTTTGGATTTGCGCCGGTGTTAAGTCCGGGCAGGAAAGTGCGCCTAAGGCCACGGCCGCGCGGATGAGTGCGCCGGTCTTGAGGCTGTGCATCTGTTCCAATTCGGCCTGATTCATGGCTTTACCGACATTGGCAAGGTCGATGGCTTGTCCGCCCGCCATGCCGAGGCTGCCTGATGCTTGGGCCAGCGTGGACAACATGGCAAGCTGGCGTTCGGCAGACAGGCCTGTCGGACGGCTCAATACATCAAAGGCTTGGGTTTGCAGCGCATCGCCGACCAAAAGGGCGGTTGCTTCATCGTATTGCACATGGCAGGTCGGTTTGCCGCGGCGCAGGCTGTCGTTGTCCATCGCCGGCATATCGTCGTGAACCAGCGAATAGACGTGCACCATTTCGATGGCTGCCATCGCCTGCTCGACGGCATTTTGGTTTGCTTCGCCCAATTCGGACGCGGCAAGCACCAAGAGCGGGCGCAGCCGTTTGCCGCCGTCGAGGGTAACGTAACGCATGGCTTCGTGCAGCGTGTGCGGCACTTGGCTTTCAGACGGCAAGAAATGCGCCAGCAGCAATTCGGTTTGCGCTTGGGCTTTTTGCTGCCATGTTTTGAGTTTATTCGCCGGGTTCAAGGTTCAACTCCTTCAGTTCGCCGGCATCCAAGACTTGCAGTTTCTGCTCGACTTCCGCCAATTTGGTTTGGCAGTATCTGACCAATTCGTTGCCTTCCTGATAGGCGGCCAGGGCGTCTTCCAGCGGCATTTCGCTGCTTTGCATGGCTTGGGTCAGGGTTTCGAGGCGGGATAAGGCTTCTTCAAAGGATTGGGGGGCGTTTTTTTTCATGGTTTGAAATGATGGGCAGAAAAGGGGAATTGTAGCATTTTTAGATGATGAAGGCCGTCTGAACAGGGGATGAAAACGAAATCAAAGATTTCTGTTTCTGCGTTCAGACGGCCTTTTTTCAAACGGAATAACGTTATCAGCCCGGTAAAACGGCTTTTTGATAGTTGAGCGCAATAAACTGCTTCTCGGCATCCAATTCGGTGATTTTGAACAATGCCTGTGATTTGGGCAGCGCGTCAAACGGGATACCGGTCGCGCGCGTTACCAGCGGCAGGCCTTCAATGCGGACGAGGTCTTCTTTGAGGATGGTGGCCGTCAGCTCGCTCGTGCCTTGCTGTTGCAGATAGACGAGGCTCCAGTAGGCTTCCATTTGGCGTTGGAAGTCGGCGTAGGCTGTATAGGCGGCATCGAAGTCGCGCAGCGCGGCGAAAAGCTCGGCATCGCTGTTTTGATACAGTGGCTCGGCAGAGTCGTCGATCAGGCTGATCAGCTGCTTTTGGTTGATGTAGTCGGCGGCGCGGCGCAGCGGCGAGGTAAACCAGCCGTAATGCTGTACGCCCATGCCGATGTGCGGCTCGGATTTGGTGCTCATGCGCACTTTGCCTGCCGGTTGGACGCGGAAAAGGCCGGGCAGCTCGTTTTCGTCCAGCATTTGCGCCCAAGTGCTGTTGGCAAGAATCATCATCTCGCTGACCAGCGTATCGATGGGCGAACCGCGTTCGCGGCGGACGACGGATACGTTGCCTTCCTCATCCAATTCGATGCTGTAATCGTATTGCGGCGCACGGTCGGGCTCGTATTTGCCGCGCGCTTTTTGTAAGGCGATGGCAAATTGATAGAACCAAATCAGGTCTTGATGGTGGGCGAACATCATTTCGCCCGCTTCGTCCAAGCCGGTTTCGGCGTTGAAATGCGGCTCGATGGCTTGGATGCGCAGGTTTTCGGCGATATTGACGGCTTCGATTTTGCAGGTCGGCTCACCGACGTTGAATTCGCTGTCCACATCGAAATAAATGCTGACGGCAGGACGGTACGCGCCCGCATCGAGGCTGAACGCGGCAATCCAGTTTTCGGGCAACATGGTGATTTTACCGCCGGGGAAATAAACCGTGCTCAAGCGTTCCATGATGTTTTTTTCCATTTTGTCGCCTTGCTTAATGGCAAGTGACGGCGCGGCAATGTGGATACCGACGCGTTTCATGCCATTGCCCAAATCGGTCAGGCTCAAGGCATCATCCACTTCGGTGGTCGATTCGTCGTCAATGGAAAAGGCGGTAACGTCGGCCTTGGGTAAGTCGGGCATTTCAGGAAGCTGAAGGTCGGGGAAGCCTGTTCCTTTGGGGAAGTATTTGATTTCAAACCCGTCTTGAAGGTATTGGGGAATGGACGTAATGCCGCCTGTCTTTTTCGCCAGTTCGTAAGCAGAGATTTTCAGCGCATCGGCGGCTTTGGTAAAGGCTTTGTAGGTCAGCGACTGCTTGTCGGGTGCGTGTAAGATGGTTTTCAAATCCGCCGCGATTTCAGACGGCATCTCGCCACATTTCAAGGCTTCTGCCCAAGCGTCGATTTGCGCGTCTTGCTGTTTTTTGCGTTCGATGGCGGCAAGCGCTTGTTTTAAGGTTTCTTCGGGCGCAGCTTTGAACACGCCTTTGGCGTTTTTGTAGAAATACATCGGCGCGGCGTACAGCGCAATCAAAGTCGCCGCCAGCTCGGTTTTGGTCGGCGCATGGCCGTAATATTCTTCGGCGATGGCTTCGGCGGTAAATTCCTCTTCGCCGCATACTTCCCACAATAAATCGGTGTCGATGTCCGCCGCCTGTGCCTGCGCGTTCTCCAAAAATGCAGCCATATCGCCGTTAAACTCGGCAAAGACATTGTTTGCCTTCACTTTGGTGCGTTTGCCGTGTTGGGTATCGACTTGGTAGGTGGCGTCGTTTTTTTGGACGATGGAGGCAACTTTGAATTGGCCGGACTCTTCGTAAAAGATATTCATTTTTTTAGGATTTTATGATTTGTAGGAAACGCGTGATTTTAGCAGATTTGCACAAGAAAGGCCGTCTGAAAAACATACTTTCAGACGGCCTGTTCAAACGGCGGATGATTAATACTGATATGCCGCCAGTTTGCGTTTGATTTCAGGCAGGGCGGCGCGTGCGGCCTGTTCGCCCAATTGGATGGCGCGTTGTTTTTGGTCGAAACCGCCAACCGAACCCAGCTCCAAAACCTGCGGTTTGATGACCACATTGGCTTGTCCCAATTCTTGGCGCAACGCAGTTTGACTCATTACGTTGAAGGTTTGGTCAAGATAGGAGAACATGCCTTGGCTGACGTTTTTGGCCGGACGGGCGGAAATATCGACGGCAATGATGAAGTTTGCCCCCAGTTTTTTCGCCGCGCTGACCGGTACGGGCTGCGACAGGCCGCCGTCCACATATTTGCGGCTGCCGATAACGACTGGTTGGAACACGTTCGGAATCGAAGCAGAAGCGCGGACGGCCTGTCCGGCATTGCCTACGTTGAACACCACCGGTTTGCCGCTTTCAAAATCGGTCGCAACGGCGGCAAATTTGATGGGGAACTGCTGCATCGGGCGGTTGCCGACTTTGCGGTTGATGTAGTTTTGCAGTTTTTCGCCTTTGATGAAGCCGCTGGTGGACAAGGTCAAATCCACCAAATCGGTTTTACCCAAAATTTCCGCTTCCAATTCGAGGCGGTCGGGCGACATTCCCGAAGCGTACATACTGCCGACAATCGAGCCGGCGGATGTGCCGGTAACAATTTTGACCGGAATATTGTTTTCTTTCAAAACCTTAATAATTCCGATATGGGCAAAGCCTTTGGACGCGCCGCCGCCCAAAGCCAGCGCAACCGTGGCTTTCGGTTTGGGTGCAGGACGCGAAACCGTATTTTGACCCTGCGTAGAAGGTTTGGATTGCGGCGCGTTGCTGCTCGGACAGGCGGCAAATACCAAGACGGACGAAGCGGCTAAAAACGTTTTGAATGTGGAAAAAAGTTTATTCATGTTCAGACAGCCTTTAATATGTCGAAAGGGTTATTTTACTCTGAAATTAAGTCGAAAGGCCGTCTGAAATCAGGTTTCAGACGGCCTTTTAAATCAAGCTCAAGCCAATTCGAGCTGTTTTTCCAAGCTTTCGACCAGTTGGTCGTCCAAATTCAAAGCTTGGGACAAACGGCTCAGGAACACGATTTCCTTGCGCGACAAGTCCGCGCAGACCAATCGGGCCGCCAGATAAGTTTCAGCTGCCAAAGCCTCGTCGCTGCCGACTGAAGCGGCAATTTGCTCGATAGAGGCCGGTTGCGCATATTCCGCCTGCAACCATGCCGCCGTTTCCGCATCGCTGCCGCTTTCACGCTCAATCGCCGCGCGTTCCGCATCGTCAATCAGGCCGTCTGAAGCCGCCGCCGCAATCATCGTTTGCAAAATTACACGGCTGTGGTTTTCGCCAATCAGACCGGCAGGTTGGAACGCACTTTGCGGCAATTCGTCCTGCTGGCGGTTTTGTTTCCAGTTTTGATAGCCTTTATAAGCCAGAAAACCCAAAGCAGCGACCGAGCCGGCCTTTACCAGCTTCTTCGTATTTTTCTTTTTCAACAGCATCGATGCCAAAGCACCCGTCAGCGCGCCACCGCCGAAAGAATTGAGCGGGCTGTCTGCAACCGCTTTGCCGCCTTTTTGAGCCGCACCCAAAACCTGATTGAGCAACTGACTGAAATCCATAAAAAAATCTCCTGAAAACAAATACATTGCAAATATAGGGCAGAAACACCAAAAAACCAAGCCAAAGAAAGTTAAAAGGTGCAAACAAGTTTTCAGACGGCCATAGCCGACTTTCGGTACAATCACACCATTCCAAACAATAAACCCCATCATGACCGATACCGCCCAAATCATTACCAGCTATGGCCGCCGTTATATCGTCCGCACCACCGACGGCCAAACATATGACGCCACCACCCGCAAAAAACGCGTCGATTTCGCCTGCGGCGACCAAGTCCGCATCAGCCCCATCAACGGCGAACAAGTCGTGATTGAAGACTATCTCCCACGCGAAAGCCTGCTCTACCGCCAAGACGCGTGGAAAACCAAACTGATTGCCGCCAACGTTACCCAACTCCTCATCGTCACCGCTGCCAGCCCCTCACCTAGCGAAGCCCTGTTGCAACGCGCCCTCCTCGCGGCAGAAGCGGCCGGCATCGACGCCGTTATCGTCCTCAACAAAGCCGACCTCCCCGAAACCGCCCAATGGCGCGAGAAACTCAAATTCTACGAAACCCTCGGCTACTCCGTGGTCGAAACCAACGCATTGGAAAACGCCGACATCCTGCGTCCCATATTAGAAGGGCAAACCAACATCCTGCTCGGACAAAGCGGCATGGGCAAGTCCACCTTGACCAACGCCCTACTCGGCAACCAGGCCGCCCGAACCGGCGACATTTCCACCGCGCTCGACTCCGGCAAACACACCACCACCCACGCCCAACTATACGATTTAAATGCAGAAACCCGACTCATCGACTCCCCCGGCCTGCAAGAATTCGGCCTGCACCATCTCCAAGCCGCCGATTTATTACAATACTTCCCCGACCTGCGCCACCTCATCGGCCAGTGCCGTTTCCACAACTGTACCCACCGCGCCGAACCCGGCTGCGCCGTCAAAGCCGCTGCCGAATCAGGTGAAGCCAAACCCGAGCGCATCGAATTTCTGCAACGCGTTACCGATGAATTGTTGAGATAAAGTTTTAACGGAAATAAGTGTTTGGATAAATAAAAAGGCCGTCTGAAAATTTCAGACGGCCTTTTGTTGAAGCATAATCAAATTTACCTTTCAACCGGTATCGCTACCTTAGCGGGAAAGAGACGGTGCTTTTCGTGGCGGATTGATCATGAGAAGAACGGCTTCTTCAATTTTTTTGTCCTCCCGATCATGGAGCTCTACCGGAAATTTCAGACGCAACACTGCAACAATAGCGCCAACCGATAAGCCTGCATCATGAAGCAACTCAATTTCTTTAAGTATCGGTGCGGAAAGGTTTAACATGGTTTCTCCTTAAGATTTGATACTTAGCCCACTTTATCCCCAGGCTGTGCGCCTGCATCAACATCGAGGAGCTTAAGTTTGCCCTCTGCCGTGGCGGCGGAGAGGATCATGCCTTCGGATACGCCGAATTTTGCCATTTTGCGCGGGGCGAAGTTGGCGATGGCGATAACCATGCGGCCGTTCAATTCGGCAGGATTTGGGTAAGACGCGGCGATGCCGGAGAAGATGATGCGTTTTTCAAAACCGAAATCGAGGTCGAATTTCAAAAGTTTGGTGCTGCCTTCGACGGCTTCGCAGTTCAATACTTTGGCGACGCGCATGTCGATTTTCATAAAGTCGTCGAAGCTCGCCTGTTCGGCGACTTTTTCGTATTTGCTCTCTTCGGCGGCAGGCGCGGCTGCGGCGGCGATGCTTTGTTTGTTGGCTTCGATTAAATCGTCCACTTGTTTTTGCTCCACTCGTTGCATTAAATGTTCGTATTTGTTGATGGCGTGTTCACCCAAGGTTTCGCGTGTGTTTGCCCAAGTGATGGCTTCCAAATTCAGGAATTTGGCGGCGTTTTCGGCCACTTTCGGCAATACGGGGGCGAGGTAGGCTGTCAACATGGTAAAGGCGTTGATGAGTTCGCTGCATACTTCGTGCAGGCGTTCGTCTTGGCCTTCCTGTTTGGCGAGCTCCCACGGTTTGTTGGCATCGACGTATTCGTTCACGGCGTCTGCCAATGCCATGATGTCGCGCAGGGCGCGGGCGTATTCGCGGTTTTCGTATTGCTCGGCGATGGTGTCGCTTTCGGCGGCGAGTTTTGCCAGCAATGCGCTGCCTGAAACGTTTTTCAGACGACCTTCAAAGCGTTTGGCGATGAAACCTGATGCGCGTGCGGCGATGTTGACGTATTTGCCGACGAGGTCGCTGTTGACGCGGCTGATAAAGTCTTGCAGGTTCAAATCGATGTCTTCGATTTTGCTGTTGAGTTTGGCGGCAATATAGTAGCGCATCCACTCAGGGTTCAGGCCTTGTTCCAGATAGGATTTGGCGGTGATGAAGGTGCCGCGCGATTTGGACATTTTTTGTCCGTCGACGGTCAAAAAGCCGTGTGCGTACACGCCGGTTGGGGCGCGGTGGCCGGAGAAATGCAGCATGGCAGGCCAGAACAGGGCGTGGAAATAGAGAATATCTTTGCCGATGAAGTGGTACATCTCGGTTTGGCTGTCGGCTTTGAAGTATTCGTCAAAATCGATGCCGATGCGGTCGCACAGGTTTTTAAACGATGCCATGTAGCCGACGGGCGCGTCCAGCCAGACGTAGAAGTATTTGCCCGGCGCGTCGGGGATTTCAAAACCGAAATACGGCGCGTCGCGGGAAATGTCCCAGTCAGACAGGGTGGTTTCTTCGCCTTCGCCCAGCCATTCTTTCATTTTGTTGAGGGCTTCTGGTTGCAGATGAGGCTTGCCGTCGTGCGGATTGTTGCCGGAAGTCCATGCTTTGAGGAAGTCGGCGCATTCGCCCAGTTTGAAGAAGAAGTGTTCGGATTCGCGCAATTCGGGTTTGGCACCGGATACGGCGGAATACGGGTTAATCAGTTCGGTCGGGGAATAGGTCGTGCCGCAGACTTCGCAGTTGTCGCCGTATTGGTCTTGGGCGTGGCATTTCGGGCATTCGCCTTTGACGAAGCGGTCGGGCAGGAACATTTGTTTTTCAGGGTCGAAAAGCTGCTCGATGACGCGGCTTTCGATTTTGCCGTTGGCTTTCAGCGCGCGGTAAATGTCTTGGGAAAACTGTTTGTTTTCAGGGGAATGGGTGCTGTAATAATTGTCGTAGCCGATGTTGAAACCGGTAAAGTCGGCGAGGTGCTCTTCGCGCACTTTGGCAATCATGTCTTCGGGCGCGATGCCTTGTTTTTGCGCGGCAAGCATTACGGGCGTGCCGTGGGTGTCGTCGGCGCAGCAGTAGTGGCACTCGTGGCCGCGCAGTTTTTGGAAGCGTACCCAAACGTCGGTTTGGATGTGTTCGACCATGTGGCCGAGGTGGATGCTGCCGTTGGCATACGGCAGCGCGGAAGTGACAAGGATTTTGCGTGTCATGGTTTGTGCTTTTAAAAACAATGGATAAAGATGTCGGGAATTATACCGCAAAACAATACGCAAAGGCCGTCTGAAACCCGATTGCCGGTGTTTCAGACGGCCTTTTGAGACTTAGCAGAAAGATTAAGACCTTTCGATTCGGTTCAGCATCTTCGCTTACGAAATCATCATCCCGCGCGATTGGGATTGCGCCAACTGCCTTTGTTGCGTTTCATATTCAAACTGTTGTTCCGTTTGCTTACTTTGAGCCACGCTGTCGGCAACAGGCGTCTGAGCCGCTGTTTTGGGATCGACGATGGCGACATCCAATTCTTCCATATCATGGATAACGTGGAGTTTGCCGTCCACCCTACCGATAACGTCGGCATCGGTCATTTTCGCTTTTTGCATGGCGACGGTAATGAAGGCGGCTGTGTTGTTGAATTCCGTAGCGGATTGGTAGACATTTTCCCTTTGGTTGAGTTCGGTAAGCAGGATTCTGGCTTTTTCGTATAGGGGTTGCACGTCGGGGGAAAAGCCACCTGCCGCCTGCGCATATTGATACGGCTGTTCGCGTTCGTTTTCACTGATAAGCCACTGTCCGAAAGTACGGCTGGGCATTTCTCTTTTGATGGTGCGGTTCAAATTGCTGTCGGGCATCTGGTTGGGAATCTTGTCGAACTCTTCAATATTCGGCAATACCCTGATTGCCCCTTCGTGCGAATTATTACGGGTTCTGCCCACCTCTACCCCCTCGAAATGATGGATGTATTCCTTACCCTTATATATTCCGCTGCGGTAGAGGGCGGTAAAAGTAAAGTCGATGCAACTGTTGGTCGTCCAGTTATAAGTGCTTCTGTTGAAACCGTAATTTTGAGGGTTTTCCCCAAATTTCTGTAATGCTTTATATTGTTCTACGGTAATCTCCATAGTGCGTTCGTAAACCGGATTTCGGTACTCTTTGTGCTCGCCTTTTTGTACATCCCCCGGTTTGTCGGGATGATACCAATGATATTTCTCGGTATCTTTAGGCGGAGCAAAACCGTAGGAATGGATGGTACGTCCGCCATCTTCGCTGATGCCGTAGAATACATGACCGGGCAGGGAGGTTTTTTGCTGCTTTGTTTCCTCATCCAATTGAGGTTTCCCCGTGTCTATATCAAATAGAGGTGTGCCGGGTGCAGCCACATAAATGGTCAAAGTGTATTTTTTGTTATTCATTACATTTCCTGTTTAAAAAATTATTTGCCGCTAGGTGGAAAACTTACATATACCGCCAATTTAAGCTTCGGATAGTCAGGATATTGGTGTAAGGCTCGGATTGATAGGCGGTAATAGCCTCCTTTTTCCTGTATTAGGAAATACGCCATCGAATTTTCATAAATGCTGTATTCTTCACCGTCAAATACTCTTGGAGACGGACTGCTGATAGCAGTATCTGCTATAAATTGTGTCTGATTGCTTTGAAATCGAGGTATATTGACTGCCTCGAGAGGAGCATCAAACAAATCCGAACGATAGATATGGCTGTCGCTCAGTCCAATTTGGGTTTTCTTTCCGTTTTTATCGAAATGGGCAAGTTTTGTCTCAAATTTTAGCAATTTATTTTTAATTAAAATATCATTCATGATAATCCCATTATCAATGTCAAAATATTTTTTATCTTCATACGGATACATTGTCATAATATATATGGTTTGATTACGAGCCTGATTCTTAGGAAGATATTTTTTCTTCAATTTGAAATAAAACACCTGCTCCTTCTTCGGATCGATAACCAACGGCTGCTCAAACGGCACTTCGTACACCGGATGTCCGTCAACCTCTTTCGGCACGTCTTTGTACGGGTCGCCGTATTGGGAACAGGCACTTAAAAGGGCTGTTAGAAATCCCAAAATCGTCAGGGTACATCTTTTTCCGCTCATAATAATTTCCTTTCTGTAAAATCATTTTGGGGTACGTTCTATATTGACATAAATACCTAATTTCAACTTGGGATAATCGGGATATTGCTTCAACGGTCTAACCGTAAGTTTGTAATATCCCCCTATATCCTGTATTAAAAAACCTGCTACGATAATATTGGTTGAAAGATAGTCTTCGTGATCTATAGAGCAGCAATATAAACTGTTACAGTATATTTTTTTAATCCGTCCACCATGATTTATCCTTGAAAAAAATTTGACTATAATATTTGTTTTCCTAATATACAGAGGAAAATTATTAAAATTGTACCGAATAAATTGGTTGCAATCGCTGCAAAAAATGCACTCCATGCTGATTTTGTAAAAAATCTTGGCTTCTTAATTGAAGGATAAATTGAACTTATAAAACAAAACAGTCCCCAAATATAATAGAAAATCCATGCAATGCCTGCTTTGGTATCTATAGAAGTCAAAATATCGTATGCCATCCAACAATACAAAACCAATGAAAGAAATATTGCGCCAATTACTGCCCCGCTGCGTAAACGCATATATAGGCAATAACTCGCTGCAATAGAAACCCAAAAACCAAGTAAATTTTCAATAAGACTCCGATCTATCGAAAAGTATCCATAGTATCTTATGTTGATATAGATTAAATAAGCCAAAGGCAATAACAGACTCAGAACAACGCTTACAATAGCAATCTTCTTTTCTAAAGCTATTGGTTGCTTCATACGTTCACCAATAAGGGACGGTTTTTTTTGACATAAGTTACCTTATTTAATCTAAATTAATAATCCATTCCATCACATACACAATTTACGTTTTTGGAATTTACAAAAGTTACTCGTATCGAACAAATTGTCCTTCAGTTTGAACTTTACATTGCGCCTGTCAAGTTTTCCATCCACAGATAGATTAAATTGAATAGATATATTTTGACTCGAGGAAGAAATCTTAATTTCAGGACTTTCCACCTGCATACTATTCCAGTCCTTTTTATCCAATCTATATCCTATTGCGTTAAAAACCTCTCTATTATTAACTGTTAACTTCTCCAGAATAACATTTTTTGCAGATGTATCATGCCATATTTTTAAACTGTGCGGAGATTCATGTAACATATAGTTTCTAATCAGGAATATTATCAATAGCGCTATAATATAATACCAGCAAACCCATACAAAGTTATTTTAAAAAATTCTGGTATAAATGTTTTCATTTACTAATTCCCAAGAAAAATATCGATTCAATCATTGCTTTCTATTTTATATCAGAATAACAGCAATTCGTCTGAAAACCAATCCTAACCCGTTTTCAGACGACCTTACTTTACTTATTGCTACCCACCTTTCAACGAGGCTACCTTCACCGCCCCCTTCAGCCGTTTGGTAAACATTCCATCCTGATAGTAGCGAATCTTGTTTACCTTCGCCGGATGTGCCATACCTTCGTAAATGATGATTTCACTGTCCTGACTCATTCCTTTCAATTCCTGCGGCAGCATCAGCGCGCGGCGCTCTTCGCTTTCCGAAACGCTGCGTTCGCGTCCGCGGCTGACGTTTTTGCGTTTTACTGTGGTATAGCCCAACATTTCGGAGTATTCGTTCGCATCCTGCTGCTCCCTCGGCGTATAGATGATTTGCAGCGCATGGTTGGTGATGATCGTGCGGGCGTATTCTTTGCCGTAAACGGCGTCCAGTTGGGCGACGGATTGGATAATCGGAAACAAGCGGATGTTGTAGCCCGCCATGTAGCTGACGGAATGGGCAATGATTTCCACTCTGCCTATGCTGGTAAATTCGTCCATCAGCAACAGGCACTGGTGTTTCAAATCGGGATTGTCCTGCGGTAACTCTTTGGTGTTTTGGTTGATAAGTTGGGAGAAGAACAGGTTGACGATGACCCTCGATTCGGCAAGCTTGTTGGGCAGGATGCCGATATAGACGGTCATTTTCTTTTTGCGCACGTCGGTGAGCAGGAAGTCATCGGCGGAGGTGGCGGCGTCAATGACGGGGTTGATCCACGGGTTGAGCGGTTCTTTAAAGGTACCCATGATGGAGCCGAAGGTTTCCTTCTCTTGGGAGATTAAACCGGAAAAGGCGGTTTTGGCTGCTTCACTCAGGAAGGTTTTTTGAGACAGGGAGGTAAAGTATTCTTTGAGTTCGGTACCGTTGCCTGAAGAAAGGCGGTAAATCTTGCCTAGAGTGCACGGAGGCTGACTATTGGACAATAAGATGCCGTTGTTGCTTGCTTTTTTGCGGTATGCGTGCTTATCGAACAGGTATAACGAAAACGCCAAAAACGCATTTCTTGCCTGAGCCACCCAGAACTTATCCCGGCTGTCCCCGTCCGGATACAGCATTGCCGCTATCGACATCAAATCCGATACCCGCTGGTCGGGATCGGAAGAAACATAGGTAAACGGGTTCCAACGGTGCGTCCTACCATCCTCGGCAAAAGGGTTGAACAGATAGACTTCCTGACCCAATACCTTTTTGCGGTAGCCGCTGGTCAGGTTGAAGTTTTCCTGTTTGATATCCAAAACTACGACCGAGCTTTTGTAACTCAACAGGTTCGGTATCACGATACCGACACCTTTACCCGAGCGGGTCGGTGCCGCCAGCAATGCAAACTGCTGGCCGCTGTAATGCAACAGCTTGCCGTTGTATTTGCCGACGACTAACGATGTATCGGATTGCTTGAAAAAGCCTGCCTTTACCAGGTCCGACATTCCTGAAAACCTTGCCTCGCCGTGCAGGCTGGGGGAAGCTGTCCTCCATATGGGAACGAGGCTGAACAGGTAGGCCAGCAACGGCAGACCGAAGCCGGCTATACCTGATGTCTTAATTTGTAAAGAATACGCTGCAACCTGAGGAAGATGCAGCGTATTGAAATATTTGAACCATGTCGTCAGTACCAGCGGGGTTTTATCCAGTCCCAGCCATTGCAGTAAGATAAAGCCGGAAAGGTAGCTGCCGGCAACCAAGGAAAGCAGCAATAAAATTGCCGTAATGATGAATTTGTTGCGTAGGGTCATTTTTATATGCCTCTTAACTTTAGATGATTAAATCGGTTTTAGAAATCAATAAGCAATCTTTAGCAGTAAAGGTCGTCTGAAAAAGCTTTCAGACGACCTTTTTTACACAAGGTTCTTAACCGCGTACGCGTTCGATTTTTGCGCCTACGCCGCCGAGTTTTTTCTCGATGTATTCATAGCCGCGGTCGAGGTGGTAGATGCGTTCGACGATGGTTTCGCCATCTGCGACCAAACCGGCCATGACGAGGCTGGCGGAGGCGCGCAGGTCGGTTGCCATCACGACGGCGCCGGAGAGTTTTTCCACGCCTTTGATGTAGGCGGTGTTGCCTTCAGTGGTGATGTCTGCACCCATGCGGTTGAGTTCGGGAACGTGCATGAAGCGGTTTTCAAAAATGGTTTCCACCACGCGGCTGCTGCCTTCGGCAATAGCGTTCATGGCCATAAACTGCGCCTGCATGTCGGTTGGGAAGCCTGGGTGGACGACGGTGCGGATGTCGACGGCTTTGGGGCGTTGCTGCATGTCGATGGAAATCCAGTTGTCGCCTGCTTCGATGATGGCGCCGGCTTCGGTCAGTTTGTCCAACACGACTTCCATGGTTTTTGGGGCGGCATTGCGCAGGACGACTTTGCCGCCGGTCATGGCGACGGCGCAGAGGAAGGTACCGGCTTCGATACGGTCGGGAACAACGCTGTGTTCGCAGCCGTGCAGCTCTTTTACGCCTTCGATGGTCATGGTTGCTGTACCGATGCCGCTGATTTTTGCGCCCATTTTGACAAGGCATTCGGCCAAATCAACGACTTCGGGTTCGATGGCGCAGTTTTCGAGGATAGTGGTGCCTTCGGCAAGTGTGGCCGCCATCAACAGGTTTTCAGTGCCGCCTACGGTCACGACATCCATGGTAACGCGCGTGCCTTTCAGACGGCCTTTGGCTTTGACGTAACCGTGTTCGATGGTGATTTCCGCACCCATGGTTTCGAGGCCTTTGAGGTGTTGGTCAACCGGACGCGAACCGATGGCGCAGCCGCCGGGCAGGCTGACTTGGGCTTCGCCGAAGCGGGCGAGGGTCGGGCCTAAAACCAAGATGGATGCGCGCATGGTTTTTACCAGCTCGTAAGGTGCGCAGGTGTTGTTGACAGTGCCGCCGTTGATTTCAAATTCGGAGATGTTGTCGGTCAAAACGCGTGCGCCCATGCCTTGCAGCAGTTTTTGGGTGGTTTTGACGTCGGCGAGCATGGGTACGTTTTTCAAGCGTAAAGTGCCGGAAGTCAGCAGGCCGGCACACATCAGCGGCAGGGCGGCGTTTTTTGCGCCGGATACGATGATTTCGCCGTTGAGGGGGCCGTTGGCAGAGATTTTGAGTTTGTCCACAGGATGTCTTTCGTTATTTGTCTGCACGGTTTATGCCGCACAAATGAAATGAGATGAATAATAAACCATCAATTATAAGGGATTATGCCCTTGCTGTTAGATTTGGCAGTATTAAATTTTCACAAGGTTTGTTTAAGTTGCGAAAGGATAAGATTTCAGGCCGTCTGAATGGTTCAGACGGCCTGTTTGCCAAGGCTTATTTTTTGGCTTTGAAGCCTAAGAGGTGTTGCGTGGTGGCCAGCCATGCGCCGAATACGCCCAGCGCGATGACGAAGCCGAATACCAGCGACACTTCGCTAAATGTGAAGAAACGCCAGCCGATGTTCAGGCCGTAGGGTTTGAAAATCGCGTCCACCAGCGGCCGTACTTCTGCCAGCAGCCAAGCCGACAAGCCCAAGCTGACGGCGGCGGAGAAAATACTCTGCCACATTGCCTGATAAAGGAAAGGACGGCGGATGAAGGAAGCGGGCGCACCCAACAGCTTGGTGATTTCCAACTCTTCCTTGCGGCTGAGGATTTGCAGGCGGATGGTGTTGTGTGCCACCAAGACAAAGGCCATGCCCAAAGTCAGCGAGAGGAACCACAAAATCTTGCGGATAAATTCGTTAATACGATAAAGGGTTTGTACCCATTCCGTATCCATGGTTGCCGATTCGACGCGCGGCAGTTTGGTAATGTCTTTATAGATGGCCTGCATCTGATCCGGAGAAGTGGCAGGGTCGGGCGTAACGATAAAGACGTCGGGCAACGGGTTGCCATCGAGCATGGAAACGAGGTTTTGGTCGAGATTGGTCTGCAATTCTTCCAAACCTTCCTGCTTGCTGATAAAGCGGACTTTATCGATACGGCTGTCGCGTTGGAGCAGGTTTTTCACCGTATCGGCATCAGAACTTGCCGCATCGGTGTCCATATAAACCGTAATTTGCGGCGACTCGTTGAGTTTGCCCAATACGCTTTGACCGCTTTGGATGCCTAAATACATAAAAAGCGGCAAGGTCATGGCAACGGCAAGCATGAGCAGGGTCAGCAGCGTGCCGATGGGTTGGCGCAAAAGCTCTTTGAGCGCGGCGCGTGCCGATTCGACGTGTAACGAGATGTAATGAATCATGCTCATGCGAGACGTCCTTTCTGCAGGCGCAAGACGCGGTGGCCGTAATCCGCCATCAGCGTTTCATCGTGCGCCGCAACAATCACGGTCGTGCCTGCTTCATGGAAGGTTTTGAACAATTCCATAATATCCAACGCGTAGGCGCGGTCGAGGCTGGCGGACGGCTCGTCGGCAATCAGCAGGCTGGGTTGGTGAACCACTGCGCGCGCGATGCACAAACGCTGTTGTTCGCCGCCGGACAAAGTGATGGGCATATCGTTTTCGCGGCCTTTCAAGCCGACTTTCTCAATCGCAATACGCGCGCGCTCTTCCGCTTTGCGCGGCTGATAGCCGCTAATCCGCAAAGGCAGGATAACGTTTTGCAAGACATTGCGGTCGTAGAGGATTTTGTGGTCTTGGAAGACAATGCCGATATGTTGGCGCATAAAGCCGATCTGATTGTCGCTCAAGGTGCCGAGGTCTTGATTGTTGAACCAAACCTTGCCTTTGGTAGGCTTGGTAATGCCTGAAATCAGCTTCAAAATGGTGGATTTGCCCGAGCCCGAATGGCCGGCGATAAAAATCATCTCACCTTTGTTAATCTGGAAACTGACATTTTTCAGGGCTTCGAAACCGCCGGGATAGGTTTTGGAAACTTGTTCGAAACGGATCATGGGTTTTCCTGAAAATAGGGATTCAGACGGCCGGCGTCATCGATAGGGCAACATGTCGTCTGAAAAAATGGGGATATTCACAGATTATAAATATTTCGGCTGCTTTTTGATAGTGAAACCCCGGTTCTGCCTGTGGATACACTGCCAGTTTGCAACACAAAGCAATATGGTTTGAAAAAAGGCCGTCTGAACGATTGGGTTTCAGACGGCCTTTTGAGTTTATCGGCGTATTCCCCCAAAAGTAGGAATACAAACAAAGATAAGCAATGTTTCTAATTGAATCCTTATTCAAAATAGGCAACAATACCCAGAATAATTTCGTAATATTAAGTGGGAATAAATATGGATCATTCCGTTCATAACAAGTTGGTTTCTTTTATCTGGAGCATTGCAGACGATTGTCTGCGCGATGTCTATGTGCGCGGTAAATATCGTGATGTGATCTTGCCGATGTTTGTACTTCGCCGTTTGGATACCTTGCTTGAGCCAAGCAAAGAAGCAGTATTGGAAGAAGTACGCTTTCAAAAAGAAGAATTGGCATTCACCGAATTGGATGACCTTCCCCTTAAAAAAATTACCGGCCATGTTTTTTATAACACCTCAAAATGGACATTAAAATCCCTCTATCAAACCGCCAGCAATACGCCGCAGTATATGCTGGCCAATTTTGAAGAATATCTTGATGGTTTTAGTGCCAACGTGCAGGAAATTATCAACTGCTTCAAGCTGCGTGAACAAATCCGCCACATGTCTCATAAAAATGTTTTGCTGAGTGTGTTGGAAAAATTTGTCTCCCCTTACATCAATCTTACCCCTAAAGAGCAACAAGACCCGGATGGCAACAAATTGCCAGCTTTGAGCAATCTTGGCATGGGCTATGTGTTTGAAGAACTAATCCGTAAATTTAACGAAGAAAACAACGAAGAAGCCGGTGAACACTTTACGCCACGCGAAGTGATTGAGCTGATGACGCATTTGGTCTTTGATCCGCTAAAAAACCAAATCCCGGCGATTATTACGATTTACGACCCGGCTTGCGGCAGCGGCGGTATGCTGACCGAATCACAAAACTTTATTGAACAAAAATATCCGCTGCCAGAATCGCAAGGCGAGCGCTCGATTTTCCTATTCGGTAAAGAAATCAACGACGAAACCTACGCCATCTGTAAATCCGACATGATGATTAAAGGCGACAACCCTGAAAACATCAAAGTCGGCTCTACTCTTGCTACCGACAGCTTCCAAGGCAATTACTTTGACTTCATGCTTTCCAATCCGCCATACGGCAAAAGCTGGAGCAGCGACCAAGCTTATATTAAAGACGGCAACGATGTTATCGACAGCCGCTTTAAAGTCAGCTTGCCTGATTACTGGGGCAATGAAGAAACCCTCGATGCCACGCCACGCTCCAGCGACGGACAGCTGCTATTCCTAATGGAAATGGTCAGCAAAATGAAATCGCCGAATGACAACAAAATCGGCAGCCGAGTGGCCTCCGTGCATAACGGCTCAAGCCTCTTTACTGGCGATGCAGGTTCAGGAGAAAGCAATATCCGTCGCCATATCATTGAAAATGATTTGCTGGAGGCCATCGTACAGCTGCCTAACAACCTGTTCTATAACACAGGCATTACCACCTATATCTGGTTGCTGTCCAACAACAAACCTGAGTCGCGCAAAGGCAAAGTTCAGCTGATTGATGCCAGCCTATTATTCCGTAAGCTGCGTAAAAACCTCGGCGACAAAAACTGTGAATTCGCGCCGGAACATATTGCGGAGATTACCCAAAACTATCTTGATTTCACCGCCAAAGCACGCGAAACCGACAGCCAAAATGAAGCGGTCGGCTTGGCTTCGCAGATTTTTGACAATCAAGATTTCGGCTATTACAAAGTCACCATCGAACGCCCGGATCGTCGTTCTACACAATTTACCGCCGAAAATATTGCGTCTTTACGTTTTGACAAAGCCCTGTTTGAGCCGATGCAATATCTTTATCAGCAACATGGCGAACAAGTTTACAACGCCGAATATTTAGCCAAAACCGAGCCAGAAATCAGCGCTTGGTGTGAGTCGCAAGGTATTGCCTTAAACAACAGAAACAAAGCCAAGCTGCTGGATGTCAAAACGTGGGAAAAAGCCGCCGCACTTTTTCAGACGGCCTCAACCTTGCTCGAACATTTCGGCTCAACCCAATTTGACGATTTCAACCAATTCAAACAAGCCGTGGAAGGCCGTCTGAAAACCGAAAAAATCTCCCTTTCTACCACAGAGAAAAAGGCCATTTTCAATGCCGTAAGCTGGTACAACGAAAATACCGCCAAAGTGATTGCCAAAACACTCAAGCTCAAACCAAACGAATTGGACGCCCTTTGCCAACGCTACCAATGCCAAGCCGACGAGCTGGCAGACTTTGGCTATTACGCCACCGGCAAAGCGGGCGAATATCTCCAATACGAAACCAGCAGCGACTTGCGCGACAGCGAATCCATACCGCTCAAACAAAATATCCACGACTATTTCAAAGCCGAAGTGCAACCGCACATCAGTGAAGCATGGCTGAATATGGAAAGTGTGAAAATTGGCTATGAAATCAGCTTTAATAAATATTTTTACCGCCACAAACCATTGCGCAGCCTTGCAGAAGTGGCCCAAGATATTTTGGCGTTAGAAAAACAGGCTGACGGCTTGATTAGTGAAATTTTGGAGGAAATCTATGAGTGATTTAATTATTTATAATACTGATGACGGCAAAGCCAATGTTGCATTATTAGTGATGGAAAACGAAGCTTGGCTTACACAAAATCAGTTGGCAGAACTTTTTGACACCTCTGTACCAAATATAACCACTCATATAAAAAATATATTAAAAGATAAAGAGTTAGATGAAAATTCAGTTATTAAGGATTATTTAATAACTGCCCAAGACGGCAAAGAATATCAAGTGAAACATTAAACGAAGATTTAAAAATATTAGAAAATCGGCAAAAAGAAATCAAACAGTTAAAAGATAAACGATAGTTAAAGGTATGCCCCCTACAAAAGCGGTCAGATTTTAAGGATTTTTTACAAATGAGACGATACGAGAGTTACAAAGATTCGGGTGTGGAATGGCTGGGGGAAGTGCCGAGCCATTGGGGATTGACTATAGGAATGAATGTATTCAGAGAAAATAAACGTGATAATAAAGGAATGAAAGAAAAAACTGTTCTTTCATTGAGTTATGGTCAAATAATTATAAAACCTGAGGAAAAATTAGTTGGCCTTGTTCCTGAATCATTTGAAACCTATCAGATTGTAGAACCAAACGATATTATTATTCGTTGTACTGATTTGCAAAACGATCAAACTAGTTTACGAACAGGGTTAGCAAAAGATAAAGGTATTATTACGAGTGCTTATCTGAATTTAAAGGTTATAAATAATTATTCTGCTAAATTTTTACATTATTATCTTCATACTTTAGACATTACTAAAGTACTTTATAAATTTGGTTCTGGACTGAGACAGAATTTAAGTTTTTTAGACTTTAAACGGTTACCTATTATTGATATTCCTCTCTCCGAACAACAAAAAATCGCACAATTCCTAGACGATAAAACCGCTAAAATCGATCAGGCGGTGGATTTGGCGGAAAAGCAGATTGCCCTGTTGAAAGAGCACAAGCAGATTCTGATTCAAAATGCCGTAACCCGAGGCTTAAACCCTGATGTGCCGTTAAAAGATTCCGGTGTGGAATGGATAGGGCAAGTGCCGGAGCATTGGGAAGTGAAGAAAATTACTCATATTTTCCCAAATATTGGTAGTGGTACAACACCAAACTCTAGTGATCCTAGTTTTTATGAGGGAAATATTAATTGGTTGCAAACGGGTGATTTAACTGATGGATATATTTATAAAACCAGCAAAACAATTACTCATAAAGCCTTACAAGCTTATTCAACTCTGAAAATTTATCCTAAAAATAGTCTTGTAATTGCTATGTATGGAGCAACAATAGGAAAAGTTGGATTACTGCAAATTGAGACAACAACAAATCAAGCTTGTTGTGTATTAAGCACAGCTTTGAATATAGAAATGAAGTATGTTTTTTATCTATTTCAGGGAATAAAAGAAAGTTTAGTTGCTATGTCTTATGGCGGTGGTCAACCTAATATAAGCCAAGAAAAAATAAAAAGTCTAAAGTTGCCTTTTCCAAATGCGAGCGAGCAAGAACAAATCGCAGACTACCTAGACAAACAAACCGCTAAAATTGACCAAGCCATCGCATTAAAAACAGCCCATATTGAAAAGCTAAAAGAATACAAAAGCGTGTTAATTGACTATGCGGTAACCGGCAAGGTGCGGGTATCGGTGTGAAAAGTGCGGCCAAAAAATCCGATGGATTTTGAATATTGGCGCTACAACTTGGGCGTAATGAATAAATTTTAAAAAATTCACAAAAGGGTGAAAAATGGTTTCAGGAACTAAGGAAAAAGATTTAGAAATTGCCATCGAAAAAGCCTTAACCGGCACTTGGCGTGAAAACATGGAAAATAAGCTGGGCGAGCCGAAGGCGGAATACCTGCCGTGCCATCATGGTTTTGAGCTGGCATTTTCACAGGATTTTGATGCGCAGTTTGCGATTGACACGCGCCTGTTTTGGCAATTCCTGCAAACCAGCCAAGAGGCAGAACTTGCCCGTTTTCGACAGCTCAACCCAAACGACTGGCAGCGTAAAATTCTAGAGCGTTTAGACCGCCAAATAAAGAAAAACGGCGTGTTGCACCTGCTGAAAAAAGGCTTGGATATTGATAGCGCCCATTTTGATTTGCTCTACCCCGTTCCACTTGCCAGCAGCGGCGAAAAGGTCAAGCAGCGTTTTGAACAGAATCGGTTTAGCTGTATGCGCCAAGTGCCTTATTCTGCCTCAAGCAATGAAACGGTGGATATGGTGCTGTTTGTCAATGGCTTGCCGATTATTACTCTTGAGCTGAAAAACCATTGGACGGGTCAGACGGCCATTGATGCCCAAAAACAATATCGCAACCGAGATTTAAGCCAAACGCTGTTTCATTTCGGGCGTTGTTTGGCGCATTTTGCCTTAGATACGGAAGAAGCTTATATGACCACCAAATTGGCGGGGCCTGCTACGTTTTTCTTGCCGTTTAATTTGGGCAACAACTGCGGTAAGGGCAATCCGCCGAATCCAAACGGACACCGCACGTCGTATTTATGGCAAGAGGTGTTCAGCAAAGCCAGCCTTGCCAACATTATTCAGCATTTTATGCGTTTAGATGGTTCAACCAAAGATCCGCTGGAGAAACGCTCGCTCTTTTTCCCCCGCTATCATCAATTAGAGGTGGTGCGCCGTTTGATTGCTGATGTCAGCGAACAAGGCGTGGGTAAACGTTATTTGATTCAACATTCTGCCGGTTCGGGCAAGTCTAATTCCATTACTTGGCTGGCGTATCAGTTGATTGAAGCTTATCCGCGCAATGAAAAGGCGGCAAACGGTAGAGAGGCAGACCGCCCGATTTTTGATTCGGTGATTGTCGTAACCGACCGCCGTCTGCTGGATAAGCAACTGCGCGACAATATCAAAGATTTTTCAGAAGTGAAAAACATTGTTGCGCCGGCGTTGAGTTCGGCAGAATTGCGGCAATCGCTTGAGCAGGGTAAGAAAATCGTCATCACCACGATTCAAAAATTCCCGTTTATTGTGGATGGCATCGCTGATTTGAGTGATAAACAATTTGCGGTGATTATTGATGAGGCGCACAGCTCACAATCCGGTTCGGCACACGACAATATGAACCGAGCCATCGGCAAAACGGAAGACCTTGATGCCGAAGATGTGCAAGATTTGATTTTACAAGCCATGCAATCCCGCAAAATGCGCGGCAATGCGTCGTATTTTGCTTTCACCGCCACACCGAAAAACAGCACTTTGGAAAAATTCGGCGAGAAACAGGCGGATGGTAAATTTAAGCCGTTCCACCTTTATTCCATGAAGCAAGCGATTGAAGAAGGCTTTATTTTGGATGTAATCGCGAATTACACTACTTATAAAAGTTTTTATGAGATCACTAAATCGATTGAAGATAATCCGGAATTTGATAGTAAGAAGGCACAAAGCCGTCTGAAAGCTTATGTAGAGCGTTCGCAACAAACGATTGATACTAAAGCGGAGGTGATGCTGGATCATTTTATCCAGCAAATCTTTAACCGTAAAAAGCTCAAAGGCAAAGCCAAGGGAATGGTGGTAACGCAAAATATTGAAACCGCCATTCGCTATTTTCAGGCGTTAAACCGCTTGCTGGCTGAGCGAGGCAATCCATTTAAAATTGCGATTGCGTTTTCAGGCAGTAAAGTGGTTGATGGCGTTGAATACACCGAAGCGGAAATGAATGGGTTTGCAGAAAGTGAAACCAAAGAGTATTTCGATCAAGATGAATATCGTTTGCTGGTGGTTGCCAATAAATATCTGACTGGTTTCGACCAGCCGAAATTGTGTGCGATGTATGTGGATAAGAAACTCTCCGGCGTACTTTGTGTGCAAGCTTTATCTCGTTTAAATCGCAGTGCGAATAAGTTGGGTAAACGCACGGAAGATTTGTTTGTGTTGGACTTTTTTAACAGCGTTGAAGATATTCAGCAAGCATTTGAGCCGTTTTATACTTCTACGTCGTTGTCGCAAGCAACCGATGTCAATGTCTTGCATGATTTGAAAGATCAGTTGGATGAAACCGGCGTGTATGAACAAGCGGAGGTCAACGACTTTACTGAAGGCTATTTTGCCAATAAAGACGCACAACAATTAAGCAGTATCATTGATGTAGCGGTTCAACGTTTCGACCATGAGTTGGCGCTTGAGCCAACCCAAAAAGTCGATTTTAAAATCAAGGCAAAACAGTTTTTAAAAATTTACGGGCAAATGGCCTCTATCATTAATTTTGAAAATATCGCTTGGGAAAAGCTCTATTGGTTCCTCAAATTCTTAGTACCAAAATTAAAAGTACAAGATCCGATGGATGAATTTGATGAAATTTTAGATGCTGTGGATTTAAGCTCTTACGGCTTGGCGCGCACCAAACTGAATTACAGCATTAAATTAGATGATGAAGAAACAGAGCTTGACCCACAAAATCCAAATCCACGCGGCACGCATGGTGAAGATAAAGAAAAAGATCCGATTGATGAAATTATTCGTGTCTTTAACGAAAGATGGTTTCAAGGTTGGAGCGCAACGCCGGATGAACAACGGGTGGAGTTTATCAGTACTAAAAATCGCATCTGCAAACATAAAGATTTTAAGCAGAAATATCTGAATAACCCTGATATCCATACCCGTGAATTGGCTTTTCAAGCCATTGTGAACGAGGTGATGAACGAAAGCCGCATAGCTAAATTGGAACTGTACAAACTCTTTGCCACAGATGCCGCATTTAGAACCGCTTGGACGCAGAGTTTGCAACGAGCGTTGGCTAGGTAGAAATAAAGGCCGTCTGAACGGTTGGGTTTCAGACGGCCTCGGTATCAGCGCAGGTTAAGCACCCTATCCGCTGTTTTATTTACATTTGGTCTTGGCCAAATTCACGGCGGCGGTCAGACTTTTTTCGTTGACTTCGCCGGTGATGGTTTGTTTGTAGCCGCATTTCGGCGCTTCGACGACAGTGAAGGGCAATACGCCGACGTTGTTGCCGTGGGCTTTCATGAAGTTGCGGCTGTTGGCGCCGGTGTAACGCCAAATCGGGTAGCTGACCGGTGTTTGTTTCAGGAACTTGCCGATGTTGTCGGTCGTATCCAGCGCGATGCCGACCATATCGACGCTGCCTTTTTTCTGCGCTTTGTACCATGCGGACATGGCGGGCATTTCTTTACGGCAGGGGCCGCACCAGGTTGCCCAAAGGTTGACCACGCGGACGGGGGCTTTGAGCGATTCCAGGCTTTGCGGTTTGTTGTCCTGCCAACCTGCCGTTTCATCGGCGGCAAAGGCCGGCGCAGCGGTAAAAACGGTGGCGGACAAGAGAAGGGCGGTTAAGGCTTTCATGGTTGTATCCTTGAGGTTGCCAATCGAAATTGTGTTTATTGTAAAACGGTTTGGTGGGCATGCCTACCGATTCGTATCAAGATATCAGGTAAAAAGTTTGAGTAAAAATCAGTTGCAGACGATAATAACCGCCATCATTGAATGATTTTGCAATAATACGGAGACTTTCATGTCATCTGAATTCACACTTTATCACAACCCGCGTTGCAGCAAATCGCGTGCCGCGCTGGCTTTGCTCGAAGAAAAAGGCGTTGCCGCCGACGTGGTCAAATATCTGGATACCGCGCCCGATTTGGCGACTTTGCAGGATATGTTTGCCAAACTCGGCATCGAATCGGTGCGCGGCATGATGCGCACGAAAGACGATTTGTACAAAGAATTGGGTTTGGATAATCCTGATTTGGACAATGCCGCCCTGCTTCAGGCAATTGCCGAACACCCTGCCCTGCTCGAGCGTCCCGTTTTGGTAACGCCTACGCGCGCAGCCATCGGCCGTCCGTTGGAAAACATTGCCGCCCTACTCGGCTGACGGGGTTGGATAAGGCCGTCTGAAGATGATTTCCCTGCTTAAAAGCCGCAATGGCCTGCGATATTACCTGTTTCGCGGCCTTGCTTTGAGCGTTTTGCTGGTGTGCGGTATTTTTTTGAGCGGCACATGGCAGATTTACCGGACAGGTTTGCAAACCTTGCCGAAGGACGTTCATGCCGATGCGGCGGTGGTGTTAGGTGCGGCGGCGTGGGACAAACGCCCGTCGCCGGTATTCCGTGAGCGCATCAACCATGCCATCACGCTCTACCAAAGCCATCGGGTCGGCAAAATCATTTTCACCGGCGGTACGCCCAAAAAAGGATTTATGACCGAAGCCGAAGTGGGGCGCCGATACGCGCTCAAGCAGGGCATACCGGCGCACAATATCCTGTTTGAAAACATGTCGCGCAACACTTACGAAAACCTGCGCAATATCATCCCCATCATGCACGCCAACGGAGTCGGCAGCATTATCGTTGTCAGCGACCCGTATCATTTGGCGCGTGCCGAAGAAATGGCCGCCGATTTGGGCTTGTCAGACGCGCAGTTCTCCGCCACTCCGACCACGCGCTTTGACGAGCGCAGCAAGAAAGCCAAGTTTCTGATGCAGGAGAGCTATTCTTTGTTTCTCTACCGTATCG
Organism: Neisseria sp. HMSC064D07; assembly: GCF_001837185.1. Classification (NCBI taxonomy): domain Bacteria; kingdom Pseudomonadati; phylum Pseudomonadota; class Betaproteobacteria; order Neisseriales; family Neisseriaceae; genus Neisseria; species Neisseria sp. HMSC064D07. The sequence continues at coordinate 41,646 of NZ_KV831706.1, forward strand.
GCAAATGGAGCGATGCGGTTTGGAATTGGATAGGTGGTTGAGCCTTCGGTAATCCATGTAAAAGGCCGTCTGAATCCTTTTAGGTTTCAGACGGCCTAAATGTATACTTACTTATTGATATTGATTTGCAGCTGCACTGCCAAAAATGACTACAGCTACAGCCAGTACCAGATAGATGACAAACAGAATCAAGGCAGCCTTGAAATAATTGGCTTTATTCGGATTGGTGTTTGAGCCGAATGCCCATACAAGCGTCATAACTATATTGACTAGCGGAATCATCAAAATCAAGTTTGTTAGCAACCATTCTTTGATGCTGACGACCGGAGCCTGAGGCTGGTCGATTTGGTTTTGTCCGTTCATACGTACCCAGTAATTTTGTTGAAAGAACAGTAATTATACTCATTAAATCTTTATCGGCATAGCATGTTCAGGCCGTCTGAATCTTCAGGCGGCCTGAGCCTATGATTTTTGCAGCCGCTATTTCAATCGGATGTAAAACGTACCGTCCGGCACGACGGGCAGGTATTTGCGGTAGAAGTCCAGATAGGTCTTGTTTGGGTCTATGTCGGCAAACTGCTGCGGATACAGAGTTTTGGCGATAAATTGCGCGCTGGCCAAATCGGTGAGCGAGCGGGAGGCGGTGTGGTAGATGCCGTAAACGCGTTTGTTTTTGACGGCAGGAATGTCTGCCCAGCCTTTGCGTTTGACAAATCCGGCCAGGCGGCGTTGCGCATCGGCCTGGCTGATGCCTATGCCCATCGCCATAATGCCAGGCTTGTCTTTATGGCCGTTTTCCGTCCCCGAAATGACGATGACGTCGGGTTTGGCCGTCAGGAATTTTTCAGGGTTTATCGGTCCCCAGTTTTTAACGTAAGGCGCGGCGATATTGTTGCCGCCTGCTGTGTCGGCAATCGCGCCCCACATATCTTTGCCGAAGGTGTAGCTGTATTCGGACGGGCCTTTGTCGCCGAACTCGATATAGATTTTCGGTTTGGACTGCTTGGCGCGCGCGACGCGTTTTTGGATATCGGCAATGCCTCGGGCGTATTCGGCGGCAATTTTTTGGGCGCGCGCCTGCGTACCGTTGAGTTCGCCGAAAATTTCCGCACTGCGCGTGTGCCGCGCGACGGTTTCGGCGTTGAAATCGACCACGACGACGGGTATGCCTGCCGCTTTAATGCGCGGCAGGTGGGTGGCGACGGCCTTATACTGCCAGTCGGCCAGAATCAATACGTCCGGCTTGAGCGCGAGCGTTTTCTCCAGTGAAAACGTGCCGGTGCTGATGTTGCCGATGTCCGCAATGTTTTGCAGCGTAGGCAGCTTCTGTTTGAACATCGCCCAGCTGCCGGGATTGAATTTCTCCCAAAACTCACGCGAAATGCCGATGACGTTTTTAAATTTGTCTGCGCCCGTTACCGCGATATAGTCGGGATAGTAAAACGCCAAAACCGCGCGTTTGACAGGGACATCGACTTTGACTTCGCGTCCCAATACGTCTTTGATAGTTTTGATTTCGGCTTGGGCAAAAATGGGCAGGAGGGAGAGGGCGGCAAATAAAGCGCGTTTGTTCATGAGCGGATACTTTCAAAGAAATGATTATCATTAGTTTTGTTTTCAGGAGAAAAGTTCCCAGACGGTCCTTCTGCGCCGACATTATTTTCAGACGGCCTTACATTGTTTAAACCTTGCCGAAAAAGTAAAATACCTGTTTTCAAAGACTCTGGAGCCATCATGACCGTCAAAACCCGTTTCGCCCCCAGCCCCACCGGCTACCTGCACATCGGCGGCGTACGTACCGCCTTGTTTTCATGGGCGTTTGCCCGCCATCATAAAGGCGAGTTCCTATTGCGTATCGAAGACACCGACTTGGCGCGCTCTACTGCCGAATCCGTCAACATCATCCTCGACGGCATGAAATGGGTCGGCCTGAACTACGACAACGCCGACAACGTCGTGTACCAAACCCGCCGTTTCGACCGCTATAAAGAAGTCATCGCCGAACTTTTAGAAAAAGGCCATGCCTACTACTGCTATTGCAGCAAAGAAGAGCTGGAAGCCATGCGCGAGAAAGCAGAAAAAGAAGGCACGGCGACGTACGATCGCCGTTGGCGTCCGGAAGAAGGCAAAACTCTGCCCGAAATCCCTGCCGACGTTCAACCCGTCGTCCGCTTCAAAACGCCTTTGGACGGCGTTACGAAATGGACGGACTTGGTCAAAGGCGAAATCTCCATCCCCAACGAAGCACTCGACGACCTGATTATCGCCCGCGCCGACGGCACGCCGACCTACAACTTCTGCGTTGTCGTGGATGACTACGACATGGGCATTACCCACGTTATCCGTGGTGACGACCATGTGAACAACACCCCGAAACAAATCAATATTTTAAAAGCCATTGGCGCCACCCTGCCCGAATACGGCCCCCTGCCGATGATTCTTAACGAACAAGGCAAAAAAATCTCCAAACGCAGCGGCGATACCGTTGCCATCACCGATTTCGGCGCAATGGGTATCCTGCCCGAAGCCATGCTCAACTATCTGGCACGCTTGGGCTGGGCGCACGGCGACGATGAATTCTTCACAATGGAACAATTTATCGAATGGTTTGATTTGAAAGACGTTTCCCCGTCTCCAAGCCGTATGGACTTGAAGAAACTCTACTGGATTAACGGCGAACATATCAAAATCACCGCTAACGAAAAACTGGCCGAAATGGTGAAACCGCGTCTCGCTCTGCGCGATATCCATGAAACAAGCAAGCCTGCTTTGGAAGACGTGTTGGCATTGGTCAAAGACCGCGCCCAAGACCTGAACACACTTGCCGACGAGTGCCTCTACTTCTACGTCAAACAAACCCCTGCCGAAGCAGACGTGCAGAAACACTGGGACGACGAAGCCGCCGCCCGTATGCTGCGCTTTGCCGAACGCCTCGAAGGGCTGGAAGACTGGACAGCTGAAGCCATCCACGACCTCTTCAAACCTTTTTGCGACGAAGAAGGCATTAAAATGGGCAAACTCGGTATGCCCCTACGCCTCGCTGTCTGCGGTACGGCGAAAACCCCAAGCGTCGATGCCGTATTGGCATTAATCGGCAAAGAAGAAGTGTTGAAACGGATTCGTTCGTAAGGCATGAATGATAAAAGGCCGTCTGAAATGTTTCAGACGGCCTTTTTATTTTGAACAGGATTTATTTATTCTTCTTCGTTCGGTTTGTTTTTATCTTTTTTGCGCCATAGGCCTTTAAACAATGCACCTGCTGCAACAGCACCAAAAATAATCAGTTTGCCGAATTTAGCCAGTAATGCGCCGGCCAAAGCTAATAATCCCAGTTTTTTTGCAGCGATACCGCCAACCAAGGCAGCCAGTCCGTATTCAGCCACTTTGTCGGTTGCGGCATTGAAATCACTGTAGCGCTTGCCTTCATTGAATTCGATATTACCCAACAATTCTTGCACAATAGGTTTGTATTGATCTATGCTTTTCAAATCGGTGATCATAGTCAATTCAATATAGCCTTCGCGTCCCAGCTGGAAAGTATTGTAGTTGATGGCAGGATTGGGATCGGGTTCGTTTTTATTCAGAACGTCAATCGACCAAATCAGACGATGGGTCTTTGCATCATATTGCGGTTTTTCTACCCAGCCGCGTGTTTCCAATTCCGGCAGGTTGCGGGAGGCACGCTCTTTATTTTGTTCCTCGGTGCCTTCTTTCAGTTGCTCGAGCATGGCCTCAACATCCCATTCTTTGGCATCATCGTCTTTGATATAGCCGGAATCGGTAAAGGTTAGGTCTACCATCCAATTAGTATCACCGTCCTCGTTTTCCGACTCGGGGAGAATCAGGCCGTAGCGGTTGGGGTCTGTGGCGTTGCCTGCTTCCCTCATCATGGCATTGGCGCGATTTTTTTTCACAAAGACCATTTTTGCAGGCAGTTTCAGTTTGGCCTGATTGCCCAAATCAACGGTTGCTGGGCCTTGGACGATCTGGTCGTCAACGTAGTTTGCGATAGAGTCTGAGGCTTGTTGCGCTTCTTGCCCGGATGCCTCGACGGCAGAAGCGGTATCAGCGTTGGCTGCAGAAGCCGGTAGGGTTTGGATAGATAGTAGGGCTGCCAAAACGGCATAGGCGAGACGGTTGCTTTTCATCATAGGGTTCTCATGAAAGAAGAATTAAAAAGATGCAGACAGCCGCAACACCATATGCTCCGGCATGACTAAAGGGTAAATTTTACAATAAATAAATCATATTTACATATTTAAATATGACTGTAATTTAAAAAATACAGGAAAGCTTTTTGACGAGAGGCAGAGCCATCATTGTGAAACTCAAAAAGGCCGTCTGAAAATTTTTCAGACGGCCTTTTATAATAAAACCAGAAAATAATGGAATAAGGCGGAGAATATGAGAAAATAATAGCCGCCTGCCTGCCACAACAGTTGATTGAATTAACTTTTATCGGCAGCCTGAATGTCCGGATTGGATAAAATAAGCCGTCAAGAACAAAGACCAACAAGCATATTATGTAAACTTGGCGGCTGAAAAATCGGCTCTGCACTTTACTTTACAAATCAACAACTTTAAAGGAAAACCCATGAAAAAAACCTTACTTGCCCTGATGATGCTATCTGCCGCCGCCGCGTATGCCGGTGAGGCGGAAGACCGTTTGCTGTCCGTCCAATCGGTTTACCGTGCCGCTTTGCATGAGCAAAACAGCAACGACAGCAAAATCATTTCCCTGCAAAGCGATTTGGAAAGCGCGCAGCGCCGTTTACAGGCCGCACAATCCGATATTGACCGTTTGAAAGGCGAAATTCAGACGGCCTTGGCTCAGAAAGAGCAGCAAAATGCCAAGCTGCAACAAGCCGGCCAGATGTTGGACGCGGCTTGGAATGCCGTTTACGGCGTAGGCGGCAGCAAGGCGAATCAATAATTTAGACATTGTATTATTTGCGTTTTATGCTTCTTTTATCATAGTTTATAAGGAAACCTCATGTCCCTACCTCCCTGCCCGAAATGCCAATCGGAATACACTTACGAAGACGGAGCTCAATACGTTTGCCCTGAGTGCGCCCATGAGTGGAACGAAGCCGATGCTGTGGCTGCCGGCGATGATGCCTTGGAAGTCAAAGATGCCAACGGCGCGGTCTTGCAAGATGGCGATACGGTAGTCTTGATTAAAGATTTGAAAGTCAAAGGCAGCTCTATGGTCATCAAGCAAGGCACCAAAGTCAAAGGCATCCGCCTGCAAGAGGGCGACCACAATATCGGTTGCAAAATCGATGGCAGCGCGATGAACTTGAAATCTGAGTTCGTCAAAAAAGCCTAAAGATTTTATTTTTGAAAGGCCGTTTGAAATCCGAAGATTAGGATTCAGACGGCCTTTATCTATTCATTCAAAATAAAATAAATATTTATTTAAAATTAAATGACTTTGATAGGGTTAAATTTCAGGCCGTCTGAAAAGCGGCGGCAAAATGTTCCGCACATACGCGGGTGCAAAACCGTTAAAATAACGCTTTCCCCTATTCTACGGAACCATTATGCCTCAGCCGACCGCCAAACAGATTTTGCACGAAGTATTCGGTTATCCCGAATTTCGTGGCAAGCAGGAGGCTATCGTCAATGCTTTGGCCGGCGGCGAGAGTTTGATGGTGCTGATGCCAACGGGCGGGGGCAAGTCTTTGTGTTACCAGATTCCGGCGCTGATGCGCGAAGGCGTGGCGGTTGTCGTATCGCCGCTGATTGCGTTGATGAACGACCAAGTGGCCAGCCTGCATGTGGCCGGGATTGAAGCAGCGGCAGTCAACAGCAGCACATCGGCAGATGAGGCACGCGATATTGCCGACAAGCTTGCCCAAGGCCGTCTGAAACTGCTTTATGTCGCTCCGGAACGCTTGGTTACCGACCGCTTTTTACGTTTTCTCGACCAACAAACCGTCAGTCTGTTTGCCATTGATGAGGCGCATTGCGTTAGCCAATGGGGACACGATTTCCGCCCCGAATATCAACAGCTCGGCTTGCTTGCCGAACGCTATCCGAACGTCCCGCGCATCGCCCTGACCGCTACCGCCGATGCGGCCACGCGAGCCGACATCAAGCATTATCTGCACTTGGACAATGCGCCCGAATTTATCTCCAGCTTTGACCGTCCGAATATTTATTATCAGGTTATCGAAAAAAATAATGGCAAAAAACAATTGCTGGATTTCATCCGCAAGCAGATGCATGGGCAAAGCGGCATTGTGTATTGCTTAAGCCGCAAAAAAGTCGAGGATGTGGCGCAGTTTTTGTGTGAAAACGGCTTGGAGGCGATTCCGTATCATGCCGGTTTGAGCATGGACGTGCGCGAGGAAAACCAACGCCGCTTTACGCATGAAGACAATATTATTGTGGTGGCGACCGTGGCGTTCGGTATGGGCATAGACAAACCCGATGTGCGCTTTGTCGCCCATCTCGATATGCCCCAAAGTGTCGAACATTTCTATCAGGAATCGGGGCGCGCCGGCCGGGACGGGCTGCCTGCCGTGAGCTGGCTGTGTTACGGTTTGAACGATTGGGTGTTGCTGCGCGAACGGATTGCCGAGGGCAACAGCGACGAGGTGCAAAAGCAAATCGAAATGCAAAAACTCGATGCCATGCTTTCCGTCTGCGAAACCGCCGCCTGCCGCCGCGTACTGCTGCTCAAACATTTCGGCGAAGAATCCGAACCCTGCGGCCATTGCGACAACTGCCTGCATCCGCCCGTGCGGTTTGACGGAACGGTGTTGGTGCAAAAATTACTCAGCTGCGTGTACCGCGCCGGACAACGTTTTGCCGCCGGTTACATCACCAACCTTTTGCGCGGCAAAAGCGACGATTGGATACAGCGCAACGGCCATGACAAGTTATCCACATTCGGCATCGGCAGCGAACAGACCGACAAAGAATGGCGCAGCGTCATCCGCCAGTGCATCAGCTTGGGCTATCTCACCGTCAATGTCGAGCAGCACCAAGCCCTGCAGTTGACCGAAGCGGCAAAAAAAGTCCTCAAGGGCGAAACCGAAGTCATGCTGCGCCCCCTGCGCCGAGAAAAAACGGCCACCCAAAAGCCGAAAGACGATTGGTTGCGTACCGAGCGCGAAGAGCGTTTGTGGCAGGCATTGCGCCAATGGCGGCAACAACGCGCCCGGGCAGAGGAAGTGCCGGCCTATGTGGTTTGCGGCGACAAAACCCTGCGCGATATTGTCGAGAAAATGCCCCGAAGTTTGGAGGATTTACATCAAATCTACGGCTTGGGCGAGGCGAAAATCAATAAATTCGGTTTGGAGATACTCGACGTTTGCGAAACTGCCGAAGCCGGTACGGTTTCCACAGACAGCGCACAAGTTATCCACAGCTTGGACGAGCGCGAACAGGTCTTAAAACAGGCTTTGGAAACTTGGCGCGAGCAGCAGGCAAGTGCCGATCAAGTAACGCTGGGTACGGTATTCTCCAACGAAAGCATGGACGATTTGCTGACCAATACGCCTGCCGAACCCATCGACCTTTTGGGCATGTATAAACTCGGCGAAAAACGTATCGAGCAATACGGAGAGGGCATTTTAAACATCTGCCGCCCGTTTTCAGACGGCCTGAGCGAAGAGGATAAACGCAAACGCCGATTGATGCGCCGTCTGCTTCAGTGGAACATCGATACTGCCCGCCATGAAGGCCTCGAAGCCTATCAGATATGCAGCAAAGTTACCCTACGCGCGATTGCCGCCCGACGGCCGCAAGATTTGGCGGAGCTGGCGGAAATCCACGGCATGAATGCGGAGAAAACCGACAAATATGGCGCGGAAATTGTCGAATTGTGCAAACAAGCGGATTAATTGATCGCGTTTATTGTCAAAGGCCGTCTGAAGCCCAATCAAGCATGGTGTTTCAGACGGCCTTTTTGAAATTTTAATCTTTATAAAACAATGAATAAGAAAATAACTTTATTTGTTTTGTCAGTTTTCCAAAGCTGTCTCGTCTAAACAGGCATGAAATATGGGATGGTGCCGATTGATTTTTCGTCCCAGCCCATTTGACACACATCGATAAGGAAAATAAATGAACACCTCAGCCAACCCCTCTTGGCAGGCCGCTTTCGGCTTGTTGACGCTCAGGCTTTTTGCCGCGTATGAATTTCTTGAGTCCGGCCTGGAAAAATGGAACGGGGAAAACTGGTTTGCAGATATCAACAGTCAATTTCCCTTTCCATTCAATTTGTTGCCGGATACGGTCAACTGGAATTTGGCCATGTGGGCGGAACTGGTTTTGCCTGCGCTGCTCATCGTCGGCTTGGCAACGCGGCTGTCCGCACTGGGATTGATGGTTGTAACGGCTGTCGCATGGTCTGCGGTACATGCCGGCTTGGGGTACAATGTGTGCGACAACGGTTATAAAATGGCACTGATTTATTTGGTGGTTTTATTTCCTGTCCTATTGCAGGGCGCAGGCCGTCTGTCTTTGGATGCCCTGCTGAAGAAACGCTGTTACCGCATCAAGCATTTTCTTTAATGATTCACGGTCGCGGGCCGACTTTAAATGCCCGATATTATCCCTTGATTTGTTTAAACCCATATTTTTAAAAGGAAGTTAAAATGAAAAAAAATGTAGCTGCTGCTCTGGCCGGTGCACTGTCCCTGTCTCTGGCTGCCGGCGTTGTTGCCGCTGATAAACCGTTAAGCAGCAAAGCAGGTGTTCAAAAATCTGCTCAAGGCTCTTGCGGTGCGGTTAAAGCCGGTGAAGGTTCATGCGGTGCAAGCGCTGTTTCTAAAGCAAGCGAAGGCAAATGTGGCGAAGGCAAATGCGGTTCAACCGTGGAAAAAACTCACGCTAAAAAAGGCAAAGCATCTAAAGCCAAAGCTGCCAAAGTAGTAGAAGGCAAATGCGGCGAAGGTAAATGCGGTTCTAAATAATCCTGCAATATACCTTTAACAAAGTCGCATTTTATAAACGAAAATGCGACTTTGTCGTTCATACGGCACCATAACAGGACATCACCATGATTCAACATGCAGGCTTGGGCTACCGCCGCGACTTGGCGGAAGACTTCCTCTCGCTTTCAGACGACAGCCCGATACGCTTTATCGAAGCCGCCCCCGAAAACTGGCTGAAAATGGGCGGCAGGGCGCGCAAACAGTTTGACCGCGTGGCAGAACGGCTGCCGCTGGCGTTGCACGGATTATCCATGTCATTGGGCGGACAAGCCCCACTGGATACCGACTTGATAGACGGAATCAAAGAAATGATGCGCCGTTATGACTGCACGTTTTTCTCCGACCATTTGAGCTATTGCCACGACGGCGGTCATCTTTACGATTTGTTGCCGCTGCCTTTCACCGAAGAAATGGTGCAACATACCGCGCGCCGTATCCGCGAAGTGCAAGACCGATTGGGCTGCCGCATCGCCGTAGAAAACACCTCCTACTACCTGCATTCCCCGCTTGCCGAAATGAACGAAGTCGAGTTCCTCAACGCTGTTGCCCGTGAAGCCGACTGCGGCATTCATTTGGACGTGAACAATATTTACGTCAACGCCGTCAATCACGGCCTGTTGTCGCCTGAAGCCTTTTTAGAAAATGTGGACGCAGAGCGCGTGTGCTATATCCACATTGCCGGACACGACGTGGAAACGCCGGAATTGTTGATTGATACGCATGGCGCGGCGGTTTTGCCGACGGTTTGGGACTTGCTCGAACTGGCCTATGCCAAGCTGCCGACAATTCCGCCCACACTGTTGGAACGCGATTTCAATTTCCCGCCTTTTGCCGAACTCGAAGCCGAAGTCGCCAAAATCGCCGACTATCAAACGCGTGCCAGAAAGGAATACCGTCGTGCAGCCTGAAACCTCCGCCCAATACCAACACCGCTTTGCCCAGGCCATACGCGAAGGCAAAGCCGCCGCCGGATTGCCGCAAGAGCGGTTGAACGTCTATATCCGCCTGATACGCAACAATATTCACAGCTTTATCGACCGCTGCTATACCGAAACGCTGCATTACTTTGACAGCGAAGAATGGGGCCGTCTGAAAGAAGGTTTCGTCCGCGACGCACGTGCCCAAACGCCCTATTTTCAAGAAATCCCCGGCGAGTTCCTCCGATATTGCCAAAGCCTGCCGCTTTCAGACGACCTCTTGGCATTGATGGACTTTGAACACACCCAGCTGCTCGCCGAAACCGCTCAAACCGACAGCCAAGCAGTCCATACAGATTCAGACGATTTAGCGTATACCCTTTCTCCCACCGCCTTTGTGCGCCGTTATCCGTATGATGTGACCGACGAATTGCAGGAGGCGGAAACTGCCGTTTTGGTGTGGCGCGATAAGGAAGACGACGTGATGTATCAAACGCTCGACGATTTTGACGCATTATTGCTGGAAACGCTGGCAGAGACGCCCACTTCCCTAAACGGCCTGCAAACCATGCTGGCAGAGTTCATGCCGTCTGAAAACGCTTGGCAGGACGCATTAAGGCAGAAATGGACGGATTGGCTGAAACAGGGCATTTTGGTTGCGGCATAAATCAAGGCCGTCTGAAACGGGCGCAGTCGGTTTCGGTAAAACAAAAATACTACTGAAATCGTTTATAGATTCAATCGCATGCTCTTGCCGTATCAGCGTAAAATCAAAAGTATATTGATCATTCCTTTCATTCTGATACATTATGGCCCTACCCGAACTGACCGATGCCGAGCTTGCCGAATCCCGTAAACTGCTGCTGCGCTTTGCCCATATCCAGCTTCCCGACCGCCCCGATTTGGCGGAAGACCTCGTACAGGAAACCATGCTTTCCGCCTACCGTGCGGCCGAGGGTTTTAAAGGCAGCGCCCAAGTGAGCAGCTGGCTGTTTGCAATCTTAAAAAACAAAATTACCGACTGCCTGCGCCAAATCGGGCGGCAACGCCAAGTTTTCGTCACGCGCGACGAGGAAGCCTTGGATGAAGCCTTTGAAGGACATTTTGTCGCCGACGGGCATTGGACGGACGAAGGACAGCCTCAGGGTTGGGACTCGCCCGAAGCCAGTTTGAACAATAAAGAGTTCTACCAAGTTTTACAGACCTGCCTCTACCATCTGCCGGAAAACACCGCCCGCGTGTTTACCATGAAAGAAATTCTCGGTTTTTCAAGCGATGAAATCCGCGAACAATGCGGCATCAGCCATGCCAACTACCACACCATCATGCACCGCGCGCGCGAAACCTTGCGCCAGTGCCTGCAAATCAAATGGTTCTCCCATGCCTGACAGGAAAACGCCATGAAAAAATGCCGCAAAATAACCGATCTGATTTCCAAACAGCAAGACCAAGTGCGTCTCAGTCTTTTTAACCGCATTGCCCTTGCCGTGCACCTGTCGCTCTGCCCCCGTTGCCGCGAATATAAGAAACAGCTCGAATTAATCAGCAACGCCATGCACAAGATATTTCGATGATTCAAAAAAGGCCGTCTGAAACCCACCCCTGTCAGTTTCAGACGGCCTTTTTGTATCTGCTTAATTTATCGCTAACCTTGAATAAGCCATGGTTTGCCACTCACTTTTTTAGCAGTATTTGTTTTCAAACTTGCGCCGTTGTCCTTTGTCTTTTGAGGCATGGGAGAAAGATTCTGATACGGTAGAACAAGATAAAGGCTGTCTGAAAGATAGATTTCAGACGGCCTTTTTCACGGCTTTTAGTGTTGTTCTTCCGGCTCGGGTTCGTCTTTGCCGAACCAGTTGTCAAAGCGGATGGTGTATTTCAACTCGCCGCCGGAGGAGCGCGTGCCGATGCGGGCAACGGCTTGGATGGCGCGGGTTAGTTGGTACACGAGTTTGACGGATTGTTCGGCGCTGGAGATGCCGTATTCGTAACCTGCGTAGAGGTTGTTGGTAAGCTGTTTGCCGACGGTCAGGACTTGTTCGGCAGGGTTGAGCTCGCCGGTTTGGGCGTTGCGGCTGCGTTTGCTGGTAAAGCCCAAATCATCGACAAGGCCGATGCGGTCGTTGACTTGGCCGGCAAGCAGCGCGCTGGCGGCCGCAGAGAGCGTGGCATTGTCACCGTCGCTGCCGCTGCTGGCACGGTTGAGGATGAGCCAGGAGAGTTTGTCTTTTTCACTCATGGCTTCCTTGGCAACCAAGGTCACACGCGGATTGCTGAGGCTGCCGAGGACTTCGACACCTGCACCGACCGGGGAGAGACGGCGTTCGGCACGGATGTTGAGGTTTGGATTGGTCAGCGGGCCGACAAAGGAAACCGATCCTTTGGTGATGTCGAGGTCTTGACCGTAGGCTTTGTAGCGGCCTTTGACAACGCGCACGGTACCGACGCCTTGGACGGCTTCGCCCGGACGGGACGTGATGGCCAGTTTGCCACCGATGGTAACGTCTGCGCCGTAGCCGACAAAACGGACATTGTCGTTGATGTTCAGGGTAAGGTTCATGTTGATGGGCGTGGTGGCCGTTGCTTCTTTTTTGGTTTCGCCCAGTACGACCACGTCGTCGTCGAGGGTCGGCATGGAGGATTTTTGCGAACCGAACATGCCGTAGTCGGTGTTGAGCGTGCCGTTGAGCGATATGCCTTTTTCCGGATTGTAGAGGACTTTGGCCGCGCCGGAGAGTTGCAGTCGGCGGTTTGGACGCGAGAGGGTGCGGTATTTGTCGAAGACGATGTCCACGTCGACATCGGGGTTGGCGTTGGCAAGGTTGACCGCGCCTTTGAGCTCAATCGTGCCGCCACGGTGGAATTTGAGGCTGTCGATCACCCATTTTTGACCCTGCAGGCGCGAACGCAATACGCCGTTGTCGAGAATCAGGCCTTGGGTTTGATGGCGGTAATAGAGGTTGTCGCCGTTAATCAGGCCGCTCAGTTGCGGATCGTTCAGACGGCCTGCCAAGTTGACGGCGGCGTTCAGACGGCCTTTGAGAGTCTGGCCGACGGGCAGGAAATTGCGGAAGACTTCGAGGTTGGCAACGTTCAGGTTGAGCTTGCCGCTCAGAGGGGCGGTGTCGAAGCTGGTACCCTGACCGATGTTGACGGTACCGTCTGCTCGGCCGTAATTGGTTTGGAGGTTGAGGTTGCTGTTGACGGTGGGCGAACCGAGTCGGCCGCCGATGGTGGCGGTCGCGTTCAGACGGCCTGCAATGCCTTGGGCTGTGGCCGGCATAAAGGGTTTGAGCGAGCCCAAATCGGGAACGCTGATATTGACTTTGCCGCTGACGGGGGCGTTGTTGATGTTGTTGCCAAACTGTTGGGCGATGCCGAGTGTGCCGTCAACTTTGCCGAAACGGGTGTTGCCTTCCAGCGTGCTGTCGATGCGGCCGTTTTGGAAACGGGTGCGCAGGGCGAGCGCGGAAAGTCCCAAAGGCTGTTTGTTTTTCGGGTCTTTGCTCGGCAGAATGATGTCGCCGCCTTGTCGGTTGATGTTGAGGAAGCCGCGCGCGTTTTGACTGTACGCCAAATCCCAGTCGCCGCCCAAGATGAGGTTGTGTTCGATGGGCGGGGTGTAGAAGTTGTGCAATTCGGTAATGTGCAGATTTTGTGCGCTGCCTTTACTGGTAATGCCGGCTTTTTTGTCCCAAACGAAATTTTGCAGGTTGAGGCTGCCGCCCATGGCCGCCCAGCGTGCGCTGCTGAGGGAAACGCGTTCGCTGCCGGCTTCGAGGTTGAGGCGGTTTTGCAGTTTGAGGTTAAACGCGCCGCTAATGTCGAGCGTGTCAACCGTGCCTTTCCATTGGGTTTGGTCTTTGTTGAGGCCGCCGGCGGCATCGAGGTCGAGCTTGTAGCGTTTGTTGTCCACCGCCATGTTGCTGTTGCCGCGGATGTGGTGGTGAGAACCGGTGCCGCTGATGAGCAGGTTGACGTTGTCGATCATGGCCGCGCCGCCGGAGACGGCGATGTGTTCGCCTTTAATATCGGCACTCAACGGACGGTTGGTATCGGGCGAACCTTTGAGCTTGAAGTCGAGGGTGCGGATGTTGACGGTATCGGCGACTTTGAAGTTGCGCGCTTCGCCGTTCAAATCGGCTTCAAGGGTTTTGAGGCCGTCTGAAAAACTGCCGGAGATGTAGCCGCGCGCGTTGAGCAGGCCGCCCAAGCCGAAGCCGAAACGCGACAAATCGGGGGCGGTAATGTTGAGGTTGAGGCGGTCACCTTTTTTGCCGAAGCTGCCGTTGGTTTTGACGATGTTGCTGCCGAGGGTCAGGTCGGTCAGGGCGCGCGAGAGGTGTTTGTTTTCATAGGCGACGTCGGCTTTGCCGCTGAGCGGAACGCCGTTGAGCGTACTCGGTGCAAACTGCATTTTGCCGGCGAATTTTTCTTGCGCCAGTATGCCGGTCAAGTTGATGTTGCCGTTGACGCTGCCTTGCGGAAGCTGCGGATCGATGCGCGCAGGGTTGAAGGCTTTGCTGACGATGTCCAGTTGCAGTTTGCGGTCTTTGAAGAGTTCGAGCGAACCTTTTGCGTTGAGTTCGCCGCCGTTTTGCGGAACCAGGCGGACTTTGTCGAGCTTGAGCGTGCGCTGGCCGAGCTGTTTGTCGGTTTGGAAAAACAGCATGCCGTCTGTGCGCGCGAATCCGCTGTCGAGATTCCAGTTGACGACGGGGGAGGAGGTTTCGCCTTTGACGTCGATGCTGCCGTTCAGACGGCCTGCAATGTTTTGACGGACGAAGTCGTCTGCGCCGGTATTGTTGATGCCCAGTGCGAGTTTGAGCTGGTCTTGGGCGGTATCGATAGAGCCGGATACATCAATGCTGCCGTCTTTGAGCAGACCGACGCCGATGTCTTCGATTTTGACCGTGCCTTTGTCGTCAACGATGAATTCGCCGAGGATGCGTTTGACGGGGATATGGTTTTCATCGGCAAAACCGGCTTGGTCGTTTTCCAAGTCAATCGAGCCTTCCAACGCAACGCCGTCAGTAAAGGACGGAATGGTGGTGGCGTCGAAATTCAGGCGCGCTTTGGGCAGGGTGGGCAGGAAGGCCTGCGGATTGATGTTGGAACCTTTAACCAGGATTTCGCCGACGGTTTCGTTGAGGCTGTCGGCGAATGGGTGGATGGTGGATTTGGCAGACAAATGAACGTTGTCGCCGTCGAGCAGCAGGTCGGTGTACACGTCTTGCAGACTGCCCCACAGGCGCACCGTGCCGTGTATGGTTTCGCCCTCAAGCTGGCCTTTGGTGTAGATGGCAGTATTGAGGACGTAGGGTTTATTCAAACCGAGCACCACCGCGCCTGTCGAGCTGCTCCAGGGCGTATCGGCGGTTTTGATGTGGAGGCGGTGTTCTTTTTTGTCGTAATGGTAGGCCGCGTGCAGATGGTCGAGATAGACGGTCTGCTTGTCAAAACGCTTGCCCACGCTGATTTTGCCGGTTTCCAAACGGTCGAGATAGGTGGTAACGGGCAGGTCTATGCTGTCGGGCAGGCCTTTTGAAGGCTCTTCTTCTTTGGGCGGCGTGCGCTTGGTCACAATGGCGATGTCGCCGGCCACGACTTCGGTAATGTGCAAAGACGGACGGAACAGCTCGGACGGTTTCCAATCAAAGCGGAAGCTGCTGATTTTGACATCCGCACCGTCTGTTTCAATCAACCATTTGTCGCCTTCAAAACCTTCAATCAGCGTGCCTTTCAGTGTGTCCGAAGAGATTTTGACGCCGAACCATGATGGGATCTTGTACAAACCGAAACGCAAACCCGATTCCGTACCGACCAGCCAGCCGATTGCGCCGGCAGAAACGGTCAATACGCTCAAGGCGGACAGGACAAAGCCGCGCAACAGGCGTTTTTTGCGCTTTGGCGGGGCGGGCTGTTGTTCAGACGGCGTGGAAGTGTTTGCAGTATCGGTCATGATATTTTTCTGTTTGTCTGTTGTTCAGACGGCCTGAAATGGCTGAGGCCGTCTGAAAGAATGGATGGTGAGTATGTTTTTTTAAAACCTTGTGCCCAAGCTGATGTGCCAGCGGATTTTCTTGTCGTGATGGCCGTAGGCAATATCGAAGGAGAACGGCGCAACCGGGCTGAACCAGCGCACGCCCAAGCCGGTACCGTGTTTTAAGGTCATGTGTTTGAAGTTGCTCGCCGCATCGCCGACATCGTGGAAGATGGCGCCGGAGAAGCTTTTGGTAACCGGGAATTGATATTCGAGGCTGCCGACCACCAAGGCGCGTTGCGGCAGGACGGAGCCGTTGGGTCCGGCCAAGCCGATGCTGTCGAGTTCGTAACCGCGTACGGAAGTTGCGCCGCCGGTACGGAACATCAGGCTGGACGGCACTTCTTCGCCTTCGCGGGCATAAACGTAGCCTGCCTGTCCGCGTACGATGAATGTACCGAGTTTTTTGTTTTCAGGCGTGAAGAAATAGCCTGCCCGTGCCGTGGCGCGTGCCATTTGGGTGGAGGAGAGGAATTTGCCCAAAGTTGCCCCGATTTTGCCGTCGAGGTAATAGCCGTTTTGAGGGTGCAGCTCGGTTTCGATGCTTTGCCGTTTCCATGAGGCGGTCAGCATGGTGGCATGGCTTCGACCCAAATCGTAGCTGGTGTCGGGGACTTTGCGGTCTTCGGTAATGAATTCGAGGCCGAAGCGGGCATCGATATTGTTGCGGTCGCGGACATACCAAATACCGCTGGTCAGGGCGCGTTTTTCAAGGTTTTGCGTGGTCGAGCGGTTGTAGGAAACGTTGCTTGTCCAGTAGTTGCCGCGGTTGTTGCGCGGTTGGCTGATACCGGCGGCCAGCGTGGTTTCGTATTTGTCCATGTCCCAAACGATGGAACCGATATAACCTTTGTTAAAGAGGTTGTAATAGTCGTAGGCGATGCGGCCGCCGATTCCGTATTCGGAGTCGTAGCGGATACCGGTTTCCAGTTTGTGGCGTTTGACTTCGGTCACGTTGATTTTGACGGGAACGCGGTCGCCTTGCAGTTGATCGAAGTCGGCTTGTACGGACGCGCCGGAATAGTGGCCGTTTTGCTCGAGCGCCTGTTGCAGGTCGAGGATTTTGTCTAAGTCGTAAGGCGAACCGGGTTGGAAGCGCGCCATGCCGGAAACCACGCTCTCAGGGTAGCGGCGTGTGCCGGTAATTTGGAACTCGCCAAAGTAAATGGGGCGGTTGCTCTCTACGATGACGTTCAAATCGGCTTTTTGGGTATTGGGATTGATGGTGGCTTGGGTGGTAGTGAGTTTCGCCAAAGGGTATTTTTTGCGTGTTACCGCGCTGAGGACGGAGGTTTTACTTGCACTCCAGCCGTCTTGGTCGAAGTTTTCGCCAACTGGCTGTTGCCAGTTTTCCATCGCATTTTGGTAGTATTCGGCCAAGTTGTCGTCATTCAATACGTCGCCGAGGATGGCCACGCTGACGTTGTCGACTTTGGTGCGCGGGCCGGGGGTGACGTTGACGGTATAGCTCTCGCCATGATCTTGAATATTGACGTTGCTGTTGAAGTAGCCTTTGGTCCGGAGCATGGTTTCGACGTTGTCGGGCGCCTCTTCGGCGAGGAAGCCGACCTGCTCTTTATCCAGCTCTTCTTCCTGCTGCTGGGTAATCAGCGGCAGGTATTCTTCAAGCATTTCTTTGATTTCGCTGTCTTGGGTGTCGATTTTGACGGGGAATTTGGGCTTGAGTTTGCCTGTTTGGTCGTCTTTGGGCTGCTTGGGCATTTCGGATTCGGGAACAGCCTCGTAGTCTTCTGCTTTGGGAACGGAAGTATCTACTGCCAACGCGTGTCCGTAGGCGAGCGCCAATGATGCAAATAAAACAGGGTAGGTCAGTTTGGTCATGATGTGTGTTCGACAGCGACAATTCTTCAGTTTGGGGATTTTAACATTATTTCTGCAAGGTTTCAGGCTATGGTTATAAACGGAAATTTAGTGCGATAACGTTGCAAAATGCGGCTTAAGGGCGGATTTTGGTTTGTTTCTATCTGATTGTAATATTTATGTTTTTGTGTTTTGACTGATGAAGTTACCTTTGTATTCGGCCTTATGGCGCAGATTTCAGGCCGTCTGAAAGCAAGATACAGAGAAGTAAAGCAACGGTATGGGTATACTTTAAAGTAGGGTTTGAGCAGGTTTACCCGTATTTTTGGCATAAAGTGCCAACTGTGTCATAAATGCTAAACTTTAATGCTGTTTTTGTGAGGTGTGCATGAAAACCTCGCCGACAAATGATTTTTTATTTTAGAATGTAAGACTTTTTTAACATATCTTTAAATTGTGAAGGAACGGATATGGCAAGTGGCAATCCGCTTTTGAACGCGCTCAATCGCGTCAGCCTGGTGGCACAAATCGCCATCGGCTTGGTTTTAGGTATTCTTGTGGGTGCAGTTTCACCGCAAGTCGGTATCAGCGCAGGACTGCTGGGCAGCCTGTTTGTCGGTGCGCTTAAGGCTATCGCGCCGATTTTGGTATTTGTTTTGGTGACTGCCGCCATTGCGCAACACCAAAAAGGCAATCAGGCCCACATCAAACCGATTTTGATTTTGTATATTTTCGGTACGTTTGCCGCGGCTGTGGTGGCGGTTGTCGCCAGTATGGCATTCCCGACCACGCTGATTCTGCGTGCGGCAGGCGATGTGTCCGTTGCGCCGCCTTCCGGCATTGTCGAAGTGTTGAAAACGCTGCTGATGAATTTGGTGGCCAACCCGATTAACGCGCTGGCCAATGCCAACTATATCGGCATTTTGGCTTGGGCTTTGGTATTGGGCGCGGCTTTGCGCCATCACGGTTCGGATACGACCCGCCAAGTGGCGGCCGACTTGGCCGATACCGTTTCGACGGTTGTGAAATGGATTATCCGTTTTGCGCCGCTGGGTATTTTCGGCTTGGTATCTTCTACTATTGCGGAAACCGGTTTTGAAGCGCTTGCCGGTTATATGCAGCTGTTGGCCGTATTGCTCGGCTGTATGCTGTTTATCGCTTTGGTGGTCAATCCGATTATTGTGTGGACGCAAATCCGCAGCAATCCTTTCCCGCTGGTGTTTACCTGCCTGCGCGAAAGCGGCGTGTATGCCTTCTTTACCCGTTCTTCCGCCGCCAACATCCCTGTGAACATGGCATTGGCGAAAAAACTGGGTCTGCACGAAGACACTTACTCTATCTCCATTCCATTGGGTGCAACCATCAATATGGCCGGTGCGGCAATCACCATTACCGTTTTGGCGATGGCTGCGGCGCACACGCAAGGCATTACAGTTGACTTCGCCACTGCCCTGCTGCTGAGCCTGGTGGCCACCGTCAGCGCGTGCGGTGCATCCGGTGTGGCCGGCGGCTCATTGCTGCTGATTCCTTTGGCGTGCAGCCTGTTCGGTATCGATAACGATGTGGCCATGCAGGTGGTTGCTGTCGGCTTCATCATCGGCGTGATTCAAGACTCTGCAGAAACTGCGTTGAACTCTTCCACCGACGTTTTGTTTACTGCCGCTGCCGATTTAGGTCGTCAACGTAAAGAGTAATTTTTAGGGTTAACCTAAATCCAGCAAAGGCCGTCTGAAAACTTTCAGACGGCCTTTGTTTTATGCAAAGCAAAGGGATTTTTAGATGGTCAAGCCGATAGATTGGTTTGGTCGGACTGACGGTATCCGCTGTCATCAGTTGGATTTTTCCCGTAAAATACAGTCTTGAATGTATTTGAACACCTCTTTTCAGACGGCCTGACCGTCTTATCACATTTGCAAAAACAATGATTAAAAAAATATTCTCATGGTTCGAGTCCCGCATCGACCCTTATCCAGAAGCGGCTCCGAAAACGCCAGAAAAAGGGTTGTGGCGGTTTATTTGGAGCAACATTGAAGGCGTGCGCAAATGGATTGCCGTGTTGGCCGTGTTTACGGTCGGCGTCGGCATCATGGAAGCCTTGATGTTCCAATTTATGGGCAAGGTGGTCGACTGGCTCGGCACGTATACGCCGCAAACGCTTTTTGTTGAAAAAGGCCATGCTTTAATCGGCATGATGGCCATGGTGGCATTTTTTGCCGTTTGGACCTTTTTCGCGTCCAGTGTGCGCCTGCAAACCCTGCAAGGCGTGTTCCCCATGCGCCTGCGCTGGAATTTCCACCGCCTGATGCTGGGGCAGAGCCTGGGCTTTTATCAGGACGAATTTGCAGGACGCGTGTCCGCCAAAGTCATGCAGACCGCGCTGGCGCTGCGCGATGTCGTGATGACCGTTGCCGATATGGTTGTGTATGTGCTGGTGTACTTCATCACTTCCGGCGTGATTCTGTCCTCATTCGATGCCTGGCTTATCGTGCCGTTTATCTGCTGGATAATTGGATTCGCGATGATTATGCGCTTCCTGATTCCCAAACTCGGCAAAACCGCTGCGCGTCAGGCCGATGCGCGCTCGCTGATGACCGGCCGCATTACCGACGCCTACTCCAATATCGCCACCGTCAAACTCTTCTCCCACGGCGCGCGCGAGGCCGCTTATGCCAAGCAGTCGATGGAAGAGTTTATGGTAACCGTCCATGCCCAAATGCGTTTGGCAACGCTGCTGCACACTTGCAGCTTTATCGTCAACAGCTCGCTGACCGTAGGCACGACCGCCTTGGGCATTTGGCTTTGGTATCACGGCCAAGTCGGCGTGGGCGCGGTAGCCACCGCCACGGCCATGGCATTGCGTGTGAACGGTTTGTCGCAATATATCATGTGGGAATCCGCCCGGTTGTTTGAAAACATCGGTACCGTCAACGACGGCATGGCCACCCTGTCCAAACCCCACACCATCCTCGACAAACCGCAAGCCCTGCCGCTGAAAGTTACCCGAGGCGAAATCAAGTTTGATCACGTCGATTTCTCCTACGAAGCAGGCAAACCGCTCCTCAACGGCTTTAATCTGAACATCAAACCCGGCGAAAAAGTCGGCTTGATCGGCCGCAGCGGCGCGGGCAAATCCACCATCGTCAACCTGCTCCTGCGCTTTTACGAACCGCAAAGCGGCACGATTTCGATCGATGGCCAAAACGTGGACAGCGTTACCCAAGAAAGTCTGCGCGCCCAAATCGGTTTGGTGACGCAAGATACCTCCCTGCTGCACCGCTCCGTCCGCGACAACATTATCTACGGCCGTCCCGATGCGACCGAAGCCGAGATGATTTCCGCTGCGGAACGCGCCGAGGCCACAGGTTTTATTCCTAACTTAAGCGATGCCAAAGGCCGACGCGGCTATGATGCACACGTTGGCGAACGCGGCGTGAAACTTTCCGGCGGCCAGCGCCAACGCATCGCCATCGCCCGCGTTATGCTCAAAGATGCGCCGATTCTATTGCTTGACGAAGCCACCAGCGCGCTCGACTCCGAAGTCGAAGCCGCCATCCAAGAAAGCCTAGACAAAATGATGGAAGGCAAAACCGTGATTGCCATCGCCCACCGCCTCTCCACCATCGCCGCGATGGACCGCCTCATCGTCTTGGACAAAGGCCGCATCATCGAAGAAGGCAGCCACACCGAGTTGCTCGAGAAACAAGGCCTGTACGCCAAACTTTGGGCACACCAAAGCGGCGGCTTCTTGAGTGAGCATGTCGAGTGGGAAAATAATTAAACGCTTTGAAAGAAGATAAAAGGCCGTCTGAAAACATTTTCAGACGGCCTTTATTAATGAAGCAAAGGGCAGCTGGGATAACCGCTTTTTCAGTTGAAACCTTAGTTTTTTACAGCCCCAGCGACCAAGCATTTTGGTGTTCGGACAAGTCTTCCAAGCGGTTTTCGTAATGGGCGAAGATTTCTTCGATGATTTCGTCTTCGTCATCGATAACTCGGATCAGGTTCAAATCCTCTTCCAAAATCAGGTTTCTGCCCAGCAACTGCTCGCGTATCCAGTCCAACAGACCCGCCCAAAATGCTTTGCCCACTAAGATAATCGGGCGGTCAGGCGTTTTGCCGGTTTGCACCAAGGTCAGGCTTTCAAACAATTCGTCCAACGTGCCGAAACCGCCGGGCATGACGACATATGCTACGGCGTGTTTGACGAACATGACTTTGCGCGGGAAGAAGTGTTGGAATTTAATCGACAAATCCTGATACGGATTGGCTTTTTGCTCGTGCGGCAACACGATATTCAGCCCCACCGCCGGACTTGCGCCTGCAAACGCGCCTTTGTTGGCCGCTTCCATAATGCCCGGCCCGCCGCCGGAAATGACGGAAAATCCGGCATCCGACAGTTTGCGTGCCAAGCGTAATGTAAACTCGTAGTCGGGATGGTTTTCAGGCGTGCGCGCGCTGCCGTAAATGCTGACGGCTGGCTGAATGGCGCGCAATTCTTCGCCGGCTTCGACAAATTCGGAAATAATCTTCAATACATGATACGACTCGCGCGCCTGAATATCGCGGCGTGTTTCGTCGGGCAGCATGGGTTTGGGCAGTTTTTTGAGCAGGCTCACGGCTTTTCCTTTGTGTTTTTATGTACAGTATTGTAACCCGAAAGGGGCGGGCCGTCTGAAAGTTGGGTTTCGGCGGCAAGTGTGCCTGCCACATTTTCAAAAGCCCGTTACAATATCTGCTTTTATTTTTACTGCTTTGCCATGCTTGATATTATCCACCGCGACAGTCGCACCGTTGCCGTCAACAAACCTGCCGGAATGCTGGTGCACCGAAGCTGGTTAGACAAACACGAAACCCGTTTTGCCGTGCAGACCCTGCGCGACCAAATCGGGCAGCACGTCTATCCCGTCCACCGCCTCGACCGTCCGACTTCCGGCGTCTTGCTGTTTGCCCTCGATACGGAAGCCGCACGGTTATTGACGCAGCAGTTTGAAAACAAAACCATCGAAAAAACCTATTGGGCGATTGTTCGCGGTCATCTGCCTTCAGACGGCCTGATTGATTACGCCCTCAAATATATGCCCGACAAAATTGCCGAAGCGCAGACCGAAGCCACATTGCAGGAAGCGCAAACCGCCTACCGCTGTCTGGCACAAACTGAGTTGCCGTTCCAATCTGCCCTGCGTTATCCGACCTCGCGTTATTCTTGGACCGAACTCACGCCGCACACCGGCCGCAAACACCAACTCCGCCGCCATATGAAACACATTTTCCACCCCATCGTCGGCGACACCAACTACGGCGATTTGCGCCAAAACCATGCCGTTGCCGAACATATCGGCACGCAACGCTTAATGTTGCACGCGCGAAGCCTCAGTTTCCAAAGCATAGAAGACGGCAGCCGGATGACTGTACAAGCGCCGATAGACAACGACTGGCGGCTTTGGATGGAAAAATTCAAAATCGAGGCCGTCTGAAAAGCCAAACTGCACATTTTCAGACGGCCCGGTCATGGAAAAAAACAGGCAAATCCCTTACAATACGCCCCTAAAATTTTGAAAGAACACAAGAATCATGGAAGCCGAAGTAATCAACCAGCTTAACAACACCCTAAACGACTTGGAGAAGCGCAGCGAAGACATCCGTGTCTATATGGACTATCAGGGCAAGAAAGACCGATTGGAAGAAGTCATCGGCCTCTCCGAAGACCCGGAACTCTGGAACGACCCCAAACGCGCCCAAGAAATCGGCAAAGAGCGCAAAATCCTCGAAGGCATCGTGGTGGCCCTCGACAACATCGCCACAGGCATCGAAGACAACCGCATGCTGATCGAAATGACCGTCGAAGAAAACGACGAAGAAGGTTTCGCCGCCGTGCAGGAAGATGTGGCCGGTTTGGAAAAACAAATGGCCGACCTCGAATTCAAACGAATGTTCAACCAGCCTGCCGACCCGAACAACTGCTTTATCGATATCACCGCAGGTGCGGGCGGTACCGAAGCCGAAGACTGGGCAGGCATGTTGTTCCGCATGTACAGCCGCTACGCCGAGCGTAAAGGCTTCAAAATCGAAATCCTTGAGGAAGACGACGGCGAAATCGCAGGCATCAACCGCGCCACCATCCGCGTGGAAGGCGAATACGCCTACGGGCTGCTGCGCACCGAAACTGGCGTTCACCGCCTGGTACGCTATTCGCCGTTTGACTCCAACAACAAACGCCACACGTCTTTTTCATCCGTGTTTGTTTACCCCGAAATCGACGACTCCATCGAAATCGAAATCAACCCGGCCGATTTGCGTATCGACACCTACCGCGCATCCGGTGCCGGCGGTCAGCACATTAACAAAACCGACTCCGCCGTGCGTATTACCCACGAGCCGACCGGTATTGTGGTGCAATGTCAAAACGACCGCTCGCAACACGCCAACAAAGCGGCCGCGATGGAAATGTTGAAATCCAAACTGTACGAGTTGGAAATGCGCAAACGCAACGAAGAGAAACAGGCATTGGAAGAAGGCAAATCCGATGTGGGTTGGGGCAGCCAAATCCGCTCATACGTTTTGGATTCCTCACGCATCAAAGACTTGCGTACAGGCTACGAAGTCGGCAACACCAAAGCCGTATTGGACGGCGACTTGGACGGCTTTATCGAAGCCAGCCTGAAACAAGGCGTATAAACCGTAAAACATAAAATGCCGTCTGAAAGATTTCAGACGGCATTTTTCAGTTTGAAAGAAACATTATTTTGCAAATATTAAAACATGTTTTGCAAATGCAAAGATTGGCGGTAATATATAGTTTCTATAAAAATGATTGGTAGGTGCAATAGGCCGTCTGAAGCCTGATCCTGTCCGATATATTAGGAGAACTTATTAAATGTCCGGTCAAAAGCTGTCTTCTGCCGAGAAAACTTTCTTCGGCCATCCTTTGCAATTATCCACCCTATTCCATATTGAGCTGTGGGAGCGTTTTTCCTTCTACGGTATGCAGGGCATCCTGCTGATTTATCTGTATTACACCGCGAGTCAAGGCGGTTTGGGTATGGATAAAGCCTTGGCCGGCGGTATCGTTGGCGCGTACGGCGGCAGCGTTTACCTGTCCACCATTCTCGGTGCATGGTTGGCCGACCGCATTTGGGGTGCGGAGCGTACCCTGTTTATCGCCGGCATCGTCGTGATGACCGGCCATATTTTATTGGCGATTGTGCCGGGTTTGATGGGATTGCTGCTGGGCTTGGTGTTTATCGCGCTGGGCAGCGGCGGCGTGAAATCGTCTGCCGGTTCGATGGTCGGTTCTTTGTATGAACGGGAAGACCTGCGCGAATTGCGCGATGCCGGTTTCTCTATTTTCTATATTTCCATCAATATCGGCGGCTTCTTAGGCCCGTTGTTGACCGGTATTTTGCAAGACAGGATGGGTTTCCATTACGGTTTCGGCGCAGCGGCCGTCGGCATGGCATTCGGCCTGCTGTGGTATTCGCGCGGCCGTAAAAACCTGCCGCATACGCCGGTTCCCAATCCGTTGCGTCCTGAAAAGGTGCAGACCGCCATGGCTGTCGGCGTGTTGCTGGTTTTGGTGTTGGGCAGCGTGATTGCTTCCGGCGCACTCACCCTTGAAAACTTTTCCCGCTGGCTCTTGGGCGTGGTTATCGTTACCGTCGTCGCTTATTTCGCGCGCCTGCTGGGCAGCAGTCACGTTGAAGCGGCCAATAAACGCTATATTGTGGCCTATATTCCGCTGTTTTTGACCATTTGTATGTTCTGGGCGGTTTGGTTTCAGGTGTACACCGTTGCAACGGTTTATTTTGACGAAACGGTGGACCGTACTTTCTTCGGCTTTACCGTGCCTGTTTCATGGAAAGATTCGATACAGGCCATGTGGGTGGTCCTCTTTTCCGGCGTGATGGCGGCGGTGTGGACGAAAATGGGCAAGCGCCAACCTAAAACGCCGTTGAAGTTTGCGCTGGCCATGTTGGTAACCGGCGTCTCTTATTTGTGTTTCATTCCGTATATTTCATCCGGAACCCCGATGCCGATTATCGTGTTTATGCTGGTGTTGCTGGCGATTACGATAGGCGAGTTGATGCTGTCGCCGATTTCGTTGTCGTTCTCCACCAAAATCGCACCGAGCATGTTTAAAACACAAATGGTTGCGTTGAATTTCTTAGCATTGTCCATCGGCTTTACCTTGGGCGGAGTGTTGTTTAAAGACTACTACAATGCTCAGTCGCCATTGGATTTCTACTGGATGCTGGCCACCATCGGCGCAGTAACCTGCGGTATCCTGCTGGTACTTACCCCGGTATTGAATCGCATGCTCAAAGGTGTCGATTGATTTTTCTATTTAAAATAATGTGATGTACACAGGCCGTCTGAAAAGAATCAGTTTTCAGACGGCCTAATGTTTTTATTGAGGTTTGGAAAAGGGTGGTTTTCCATATTTTTGAAGTAAATCGGACAGGCAGAAAATCCGAATTAAATGATACATGATTAAACTGAAATTAAAATTGTGAAATATTAAATAAGAATAAGAATTGTTATCATAACTTTATTGAATTTATTAGGGTTTTTTTGCTGATTTGCTGATATTTACCTTTAAATGGCTTTTGAAATTCGATAAAATGGTAATCTATTTTTAAGATTTGTCTGTCAACCAGTTAGGTACGACCATGTTGGCCAGTTATTTTCCCGTCCTCGTATTCATCCTCGTCGGTCTTGCGGCCGGCGTGCTGTTTATTCTGCTCGGCACAATTTTAGGCCCGAAGCGTCACTATGCCGAAAAAGACGCGGCTTATGAATGCGGTTTTGAAGCCTTTGAAAACGCAAGGATGAAGTTCGACGTGCGCTATTACCTCGTCGCCATCCTCTTCATCCTGTTTGATTTGGAGGTCGCGTTCATGTTGCCGTGGGCAGTGGTATTTAAAGAATTGGGTACATACGGCTTCTGGTCTATGCTGGTGTTTATCGTCGTTTTGACGGTAGGCTTTGTTTACGAATGGAAAAAAGGTGCGCTGGAATGGGAATAGAAGGCGTTTTGAAAAAAGGTTTCATCACCACCAGCGCGGATACGGTGTTGAACTATATGCGTACCGGTTCATTGTGGCCGGTTACTTTCGGCTTGGCCTGCTGCGCCGTGGAAATGATGCATGCGGGTATGGCGCGTTATGACCTTGACCGTTTCGGCATCATTTTCCGTCCGTCCCCACGTCAGGCCGACCTGATGATTGTGGCAGGTACGCTGACCAACAAAATGGCGCCAGCCCTGCGCCGCGTATACGACCAGCTCGCCGAGCCGCGCTGGGTATTGTCTATGGGCTCGTGTGCCAACGGCGGCGGCTATTATCACTACTCTTATTCCGTTGTGCGCGGTGCCGACCGCGTCGTGCCGGTAGACGTTTATGTGCCGGGTTGTCCGCCGACTGCGGAAGCCCTGATCTACGGCCTGATTCAGCTCCAACAAAAAATCAAGCGCACTTCCACCATCGCGCGTGACGAGTAAGGAGAGGACGATATGGCAAGCATTCAAAACTTATACGAGACCGTCATCGGCGTGCTTGGCGATCGAGCAAGCAAAGTCATTTCAGCTTTGGGCGAGATTACCGTCGAGTGTCTGCCTGAGCACTATATTTCAGTCATGACCGCATTGCGCGACCATGAAGAGTTGCATTTCGAGCTTCTGGTTGACTTGTGCGGTGTCGATTACAGCACTTACAAAAACGAAGCATGGCAGGGCAAACGCTTCGCCGTTGTCAGTCAGCTTCTTTCTGTTAAAAACAATCAGCGCATCCGCGTGCGCGTCTGGGTTTCAGACGACGATTTCCCCGTAGTCGAATCCGTAGTCGATATTTACAACAGCGCGGATTGGTACGAACGCGAAGCCTTCGATATGTACGGCATTATGTTCAACAACCACCCGGACTTGCGCCGCATCCTGACCGATTACGGCTTTGTCGGACATCCGTTCCGCAAAGACTTCCCGATTTCCGGCTATGTGGAAATGCGTTACGACGAAGAGCAAAAACGCGTGATTTACCAACCTGTTACCATTGAGCCGCGCGAGATCACGCCGCGTATCGTCCGTGAGGAGAACTACGGTGGCCAATAAATTAAGAAACTACACCATCAACTTCGGCCCGCAACACCCTGCGGCGCACGGCGTATTGCGTATGATTTTGGAGTTGGAGGGCGAAACCATCGTCCGCGCCGACCCGCATATCGGCCTCCTGCACCGCGGTACTGAAAAACTGGCTGAAACCAAAACCTATCTGCAAGCTCTGCCTTATATGGACAGGCTGGACTACGTTTCCATGATGGTCAACGAGCAGGCGTATTGCTTGGTGGTAGAAAAACTTGCCGGAATTGATGTGCCTATCCGCGCCCAATACATCCGCGTCATGTTCGCCGAAGTAACGCGCATCCTCAATCACCTGATGGGCATCGGTTCGCACGCCTTCGACATCGGCGCGATGACCGCCATTCTCTACGCCTTCCGCGATCGCGAAGAGCTGATGGACTTGTACGAAGCCGTGTCCGGCGCGCGTATGCACGCAGCCTACTTCCGTCCCGGCGGTGTTTACCGCGACCTACCCGACTTCATGCCTAAATACGAGAGCAGCAAATTCCGTAACGCCAAAGTATTGAAGCAGCTCAACGAATCCCGTGAAGGCACCATGCTCGACTTTATCGATGCCTTCTGCGAACGTTTCCCAAAAAACATCGATACACTTGAAACCCTCCTGACCGACAACCGTATTTGGAAACAGCGTACCGTCGGCATCGGCGTTGTCACTCCTGAGCGCGCCATGCAAAAAGGCTTTACCGGCGTGATGTTGCGCGGTTCCGGCGTGGAATGGGACGTGCGTAAGACACAGCCTTACGAAGTGTACGACAAAATGGATTTCGACATCCCAGTCGGCGTCAACGGCGACTGCTACGACCGCTACCTCTGTCGCATGGAGGAAATGCGCCAATCCGTCCGCATCATCAAACAATGTTCCGAGTGGTTGCGTGTCAATCCGGGTCCGGTCATTACCACAAACCACAAATTCGCTCCGCCCAAACGTACCGAAATGAAAACAGGTATGGAAGACCTGATTCACCATTTCAAACTCTTTACCGAGGGTATGCACGTTCCCGAGGGCGAGAGCTACACCGCTGTCGAACATCCGAAAGGCGAGTTCGGCGTTTACATCATTTCAGACGGCGCAAACAAACCCTACCGCCTGAAAATCCGCGCACCCGGCTTCGCCCACCTGCAAGGCATGGACGAAATGGCAAAAGGCCACATGCTGGCCGACGTCGTTGCCATCATCGGTACGCAGGACATCGTATTCGGGGAGGTTGACCGATAATGTTATCCGCAGAATCTTTAAAACAAATTGACATCGAGTTGGCAAAATATCCTGCCGACCAACGCCGCTCCGCCATTATGGGCGCATTGCGTATTGCCCAGACTGAAAAAGGCTGGCTTGCTCCCGAGACCATCGCCTTTGTCGCAGACTATATCGGCATCTCGCCTGCACAAGCCTACGAAGTCGCTACTTTCTACAATATGTACGACCTTGAGCCTGTCGGTAAATACAAACTGACCGTTTGTACCAACCTGCCCTGCGCCCTGCGCGGCGGTATGGCGACCGGCGAATACCTCAAACAAAAACTCGGTATCGGCTACGGCGAAACCACGCCCGACGGCAAATTTACCCTTGTCGAAGGCGAATGCATGGGCGCATGCGGCGACGCTCCGGTCATGCTGGTCAACAACCACAGCATGTGCAGCTTTATGACCGAAGAAGCAATTGACAAGAAACTTGCCGAACTGAAATAAAAGGCCGTCTGAAACTTTTCGATAAGGAAGGCTTTAAATTATGAGAAAAGTTATTTTAGCTATTTCATTATTTGTTGCTACAACCAATTATGCGTTTGCAGATTTTACAGATAGTGAAGCCAACGAAATTATTTCTCAATTTTATAAGCAGTATGTTTTTGGTAACGAAGAATTAGGTGTCGATGCGCAACGTTTCGGGACATCTCGCTTTTTGAAAAAATTAGAACGTGCTTATAGTGCTGAATATGATTGTGAAGATGCTCCTTGTTATGGCACTTGGGAACTACGGACAGAAGCGCAAGATGGTGACGGCACGAGTATTTTATCTAATATCCAGCCTATTATTAAAAATAAAGGTTGGTACCGTGTGAGTTATCGAGACATGGGGCACAAAGGCGTTACTGATGTAAAAGTTGTAGAAAAAAATGGCATTATCAAATTGGATGATTATAAGCGTGTACGCTAAATAAATTTTCCGGTTACCTGAAAATAAAAAAGAAACCCTAAAAGTTAAGTTAGGCAAAACCAAAAATGGCTATTTACCAATCAGGCGTGATTTTTGACCAAGTGGATACCGCCAATCCCGATTGCTGGACATTGGACGAATACGTCAAACGTGGCGGTTATACCGCCCTGCGTAAAATCCTGTCCGAAAACATCTCGCAAACCGATGTGATTGACGAAGTCAAAACCTCTGGCTTGCGCGGTCGTGGCGGTGCGGGCTTCCCGACCGGTTTGAAATGGAGCTTTATGCCCCGTTCCTTCCCGGGCGAGAAATATGTGGTTTGCAACACCGACGAAGGCGAGCCGGGTACATTTAAAGACCGTGACATCATCATGTTCAATCCTCATGCACTGATTGAAGGCATGATTATTGCCGGTTACGCGATGGGCGCGAAAGCCGGCTACAACTACATCCACGGCGAAATTTTCGAAGGCTACCAACGTTTTGAAGTCGCTTTGGAGCAGGCGCGTGCCGCAGGCTTTTTGGGTAAAAATATTTTGGGTTCGGATTTTGAATTTGAACTCTTTGCCCACCACGGCTACGGCGCATATATTTGCGGCGAAGAAACCGCATTGCTCGAATCGTTGGAAGGCAAAAAAGGCCAACCTCGCTTTAAACCACCATTCCCTGCTTCGTTCGGCCTCTACGGCAAACCGACTACCATCAACAATACCGAAACGTTCTCCTCCGTTCCATTCATTATCCGTGACGGCGGACAGGCGTTTGCCGATAAAGGTATTCCGAATGCAGGTGGTACCAAATTATTCTGTATTTCCGGTCATGTCGAGCGTCCGGGCAACTATGAAGTGCCATTGGGTACGCCGTTTGCCGAAGTTCTGAAAATGGCGGGCGGTATGCGCGGCGGTAAAAAACTCAAGGCCGTTATTCCCGGCGGTTCGTCCGCGCCCGTGTTGCCTGCCGATATCATGATGCAGACTAATATGGACTATGACTCGATTTCCAAAGCAGGCTCGATGCTGGGTTCCGGCGCGATTATCGTCATGGACGAAGACGTGTGTATGGTGAAAGCCCTTGAGCGCCTGAGCTACTTCTACTACGACGAGTCTTGCGGCCAATGTACGCCTTGCCGAGAAGGTACGGGCTGGCTTTACCGCATCGTCCACCGCATCGTAGAAGGCAAAGGCCGCATGGAAGACTTGGATCTGCTGGATTCTGTCGGTAACCAAATGGCAGGCCGCACTATCTGCGCCCTTGCCGATGCCGCCGTCTTCCCTGTCCGCAGCTTTATCAAGCATTTCCGTGATGAGTTTGTGCATTACATCGAACACGGCGGACCGATGAAACCGAATAAGTGGTGCTAAGTTTTCAGACGGCCTCTAAAAGAATTATTTATTAAATACCCGTAACTAGGAACGAACCATGTTACAAATCGAAATCGACGGCAAACAGGTATCTGTGGAGCAGGGCGCGACGGTGATTGAAGCCGCGCACAAGCTCGGTACTTATATTCCGCATTTCTGTTACCACAAAAAACTTTCCATCGCCGCCAACTGCCGTATGTGTCTGGTGGACGTGGAAAAAGCTCCTAAACCCCTGCCCGCCTGTGCCACGCCGGTTACAGACGGCATGATTGTGCGTACGCATTCGGCAAAAGCCCGAGAGGCGCAAGAAGGCGTGATGGAGTTCCTGCTCATCAACCATCCGCTTGATTGTCCGACCTGCGACCAAGGCGGCGAATGCCAGTTGCAGGATTTGGCGATGGGCTACGGCAAAACTACCAGCCGTTATACCGAAGAAAAACGTTCTGTCGTCGGCAAAGACATGGGTCCTTTGGTTTCCGCCGAGGAAATGAGCCGTTGTATCCACTGTACCCGTTGCGTTCGTTTCACTGAAGAAAT
This sequence comes from Neisseria sp. HMSC064D07, assembly GCF_001837185.1. Classification (NCBI taxonomy): domain Bacteria; kingdom Pseudomonadati; phylum Pseudomonadota; class Betaproteobacteria; order Neisseriales; family Neisseriaceae; genus Neisseria; species Neisseria sp. HMSC064D07. Next base: position 73,560 of record NZ_KV831706.1, read on the forward strand.
CGCCGGCGTGCAAGAAATCGCCATGGCCAACCGCGGCGAACATTCCGAGATCATGCCTTTTATCGGCAAAGCAGTGGAAACCGAATTGTCGGGCAACGTCATCGATTTGTGCCCCGTCGGCGCGCTGACCAGTAAACCGTTCCGCTTCAACGCGCGTACTTGGGAGCTGAACCGCCGCAAATCCGTTTCCGCCCATGATGCTTTGGGCAGCAACCTGATTGTGCAAACCAAAGACCATACCGTCCGCCGCGTGTTACCGTTGGAAAACGAAGCCATTAACGAATGCTGGCTGTCCGACCGCGACCGTTTCGCCTACGAAGGTCTGTATCACGAAAGTCGTCTGAGAAACCCGAAAATCAAACAGGGCGGCGAGTGGATGGACGTGGATTGGAAAACCGCGTTGGAATATGTCCGCAGCGCGATTGAATGTATCGCCAAAGACGGTAACCAAAACCAAGTCGGCATTTGGGCCAATCCGATGAATACGGTTGAAGAGCTGTATCTGGCCAAAAAACTTGCCGACGGCTTGGGTGTTAAAAACTTTGCAACCCGTTTGCGCCAACAGGACAAACGTCTTTCAGACGGCCTTAAAGGTGCGCAATGGTTGGGACAAGGCATTGAATCTTTGGCTGACAACGATGCCGTATTGGTAGTCGGCGCGAACCTGCGCAAAGAACAGCCGCTTCTGACCGCCCGCCTGCGCCGCGCCGCCAAAGACCGCATGGCTTTGAGCGTATTGGCCAGCAGTAAAGAAGAATTGTTTATGCCGCTTCTGTCTCAAGAAGCCGCACATCCCGACGAATGGGCAGGCCGTCTGAAAAACCTGTCTGCGAATGCGGAACACGCCGTTACCGCCAGCCTGAAAAACGCTGAAAAAGCAGCGGTGATTTTGGGAGCGGAAGTGCAAAACCATCCTGATTACGCCGCCATTTATGCCGCCGCGCAAGAGCTGGCAGACGCGACCGGCGCAGTGCTGGGCATTTTGCCGCAAGCCGCCAACAGCGTCGGTGCTGACGTTTTGGGCGTGAACTCGGGCGAGAGCGTTGTCGAAATGGCAAATGCGCCGAAACAGGCAGTCTTGCTGCTCAACGTCGAGCCTGAAATCGATACGGTTGACGGTGCAAAAGCCGTGGCCGCATTGAAACAGGCGAAAAGCGTGATGGCGTTTACGCCGTTTGTCAGCGAAACGCTGCTGGATGTGTGCGACGTATTGTTGCCGATTGCGCCGTTTACCGAAACCTCGGGCAGCTTCATCAATATGGAAGGCCGTCTGCAATCTTTCCACGGCGTGGTACAAGGCTTCGGCGATTCGCGTCCGATGTGGAAAGTGTTGCGCGTATTGGGCAACCTGTTTGATCTGAAAGGTTTTGAATACCACGATACCGCTGCGATTCTGAAAGATGCGCTGGATACAGAAAGCCTGCCGTCCAAACTGGACAACCGCAGCACATGGACAGGGGAGGGCGTTCAGACGGCCTCAGACCGCCTCGTCCGTGTCGGCGGCGTCGGTATTTATCACACTGATGCTATCGTGCGCCGTTCCGCACCGTTGCAAGAAACCAGCCATGCCGCCGTGCCTGCCGCGCGCGTAAATCCGAACACATTGGCACGCTTGGGCCTGCAAGACGGACAAACCGCTGTCGCCAAACAAAACGGCGCAAGCGTATCGGTTGTAGTCAAAGCCGATGCCGGTTTGCCTGAAAACGTGGTGCATCTGCCGCTGCATACCGAAAATGCCGCGCTGGGTGCGTTGATGGACACTATTGAACTGGCGGGAGCTTGATCATGCAAGAATGGTTCCAAAACCTCTTTGCCGCAACGCTCGGTCTGGGCGATTTGGGTATCACCGTAGGTTTGGTGGTATCCGTCATCGTCAAAATCGTGATTATCCTGATTCCGCTGATTCTGACCGTTGCCTACCTGACGTATTTCGAACGTAAAGTCATCGGCTTTATGCAGCTTCGCGTCGGCCCGAACGTGACCGGCCCGTGGGGTCTGATTCAGCCGTTTGCCGATGTGTTCAAACTCTTGTTTAAAGAGGTAACCCGTCCGAAGCTGTCAAACAAAGCCCTGTTCTACATCGGTCCGATTATGTCGCTAGCCCCGTCTTTTGCGGCATGGGCAGTGATTCCGTTCAACGAAGAATGGGTGCTGACCAACATCAATATCGGCCTTTTGTATATCCTGATGATTACCTCGCTGTCGGTTTACGGCGTGATCATCGCGGGCTGGGCTTCCAACTCCAAATATTCGTTCTTGGGCGCAATGCGTGCTTCCGCGCAAAGCATTTCCTACGAGATTGCCATGAGTGCCGCGTTGGTGTGCGTCGTGATGGTATCGGGCAGCATGAACTTCTCCGATATCGTTGCCGCGCAAGCCAAAGGTATTGCCGGCGGTTCGGTATTCTCTTGGAACTGGCTGCCGCTCTTCCCCATCTTCATCGTCTATCTGATTTCCGCCGTTGCCGAAACCAACCGCGCACCGTTTGACGTAGCAGAGGGCGAATCCGAAATCGTTGCCGGTCACCACGTTGAATATTCCGGCTTCGCATTCGCGCTGTTCTTCCTTGCCGAATACATTTTCATGATTCTGATTGCCGCGCTGACATCGCTGATGTTCCTCGGCGGCTGGTTGTCTCCGTTCCCGCAAAGCTGGGGCTTTATCGGTACGCCTTCCGCATTTTGGATGTTCGTGAAAATGGCGGCGGTGCTGTACTGGTACCTGTGGATCCGTGCAACTTTCCCACGCTACCGTTACGACCAAATCATGCGTTTGGGCTGGAAAGTGCTGATTCCGATCGGCTTCGCCTACATCGTGATTTTGGGCGTGTGGATGATTTCACCGCTGAATTTGTGGAAATAAGTTTCAGACGGCATCTTGAGGCCGTCTGAACAAAGTGATTTTGAATACCTAACGAAATCCCTGTTTTGAGGGAACATAATATGGCTAACTTAGTAAAAACCTTTCTGCTTGGCGAATTGGTAAAAGGCTTGGGCGTAACGCTCAAAAACTTTTTTGCCCGCAAAGACACAATTTATTTCCCCGAAGAGAAAACGCCGCAATCCGTGCGTTTCCGTGGCTTGCACGCGCAACGCCGTTATCCGAACGGCGAAGAGCGCTGTATTGCGTGTAAATTGTGTGAGGCAGTTTGTCCGGCAATGGCGATTAACATCGAATCGGAAGAACGCGAAGACGGCACCCGCCGCACCAAGCGTTACGACATCGACCTGACCAAGTGCATCTTCTGCGGTTTCTGCGAAGAGGCCTGCCCGACCGATGCGATTGTGGAAACCCATATTTTTGAATACCACGGCGAGAAAAAAGGCGACTTGCACATGACCAAGCCGATTCTTTTGGCCATTGGCGATAAATACGAAGCTGAAATCGCCAAACGCAAAGCCGCTGACGCGCCGTATCGTTAAGGAGCAGACGAATGACTTTTTCCGCGATTCTGTTCTATATCCTTGCCGCCATCGTTTTGTACGGTGCGGTTCGTACCGTTACCGCTAAAAACCCTGTTCACGCCGCTTTGCATCTGGTGCTGACCTTCTGCGTGAGCGCGATGCTTTGGATGCTGATGCAGGCCGAATTCTTGGGTGTGACGCTGGTGGTGGTTTACGTCGGCGCCGTGATGGTGTTGTTCCTGTTCGTCGTGATGATGTTGAACATCGACATTGAAGAAATGCGCGCCGGTTTCTGGCGTCATGCGCCGGTTGCCGGCGTGGTCGGCACATTGTTGGCGGTTGCCCTGATTCTGATTTTGGTCAACCCGAAAACCGACCTGGCCGCATTTGGTCTGATGAAAGACATTCCCGCCGATTACAACAATATCCGTGATTTGGGCAGCCGTATTTATACCGAATACCTGTTGCCGTTTGAATTGGCGGCGGTATTGCTGCTGTTGGGCATGGTGGCCGCGATTGCGCTGGTTCACCGTAAAACCACCAATCCGAAACGCATGGATCCTGCCGACCAAGTTAAAGTACGCGCCGATCAAGGCCGTATGCGTTTGGTGAAAATGGAAGCGGTCAAACCGCAAGTCGAATCTGCCGAAGAAAGCGAAGTTTCAGACGGCCTCAAGCCGGAAGGGGAGGGCAAAGCATGATTACCTTGACGCATTATCTGGTATTGGGTGCGCTCCTGTTCGGTATCAGCGCAATGGGTATCTTTATGAACCGCAAAAATGTGCTGGTATTGCTGATGTCGATCGAGCTGATGCTCTTGGCGGTGAACTTCAACTTTATCGCCTTCTCGCAACATTTGGGCGATACCGCCGGACAAATTTTCGTATTCTTCGTACTGACTGTTGCCGCTGCCGAATCCGCCATCGGTTTGGCGATTATGGTATTGGTGTACCGTAACAGAAAAACAATCAACGTTGCCGATTTGGATGAGTTGAAAGGGTAATCATGAACGATATGACTTTATATTTGATAATTGCCCTTGTTCCGTTGGCAGGCTCGCTGATTGCGGGTTTGTTCGGCAACAAAATCGGACGTGCCGGCGCGCATACTGTGACGATACTCGGTGTCGCTGTATCTGCCGTGCTGTCGGCTTATGTGCTGTGGGGATTCCTCAATGGCAGCCGTACCAAGTTTGACGAGAACGTTTATACCTGGCTGACAATGGGCGGCTTGGATTTCTCCGTCGGCTTCTTGGTCGATACGATGACGGCGATGATGATGGTCGTGGTAACGGGCGTGTCGTTGATGGTGCATATCTACACCATCGGCTATATGCACGATGAAAAAGTCGGCTACCAACGCTTCTTCAGCTATATTTCTTTGTTTACATTCAGCATGTTGATGCTGATTATGAGCAACAACTTCATCCAGCTCTTCTTCGGCTGGGAAGCTGTGGGCTTGGTATCGTACCTTTTGATCGGTTTCTATTTCAAACGTCCAAGTGCAACATTTGCCAACCTGAAAGCCTTTTTGATCAACCGTGTCGGCGACTTCGGCTTTTTGCTCGGTATCGGTTTGGTGCTTGCCTATTTCGGCGGCAGCTTGCGCTATCAAGATGTATTCGCTTATCTGCCTAATGTTCAGACGGCCACCATTCAATTGTTCCCCGGTGTGGAATGGTCTTTGATTACCGTAACCTGCCTGCTCCTGTTTGTGGGCGCGATGGGTAAATCGGCTCAGTTCCCGCTGCATGTCTGGCTGCCCGATTCGATGGAAGGCCCGACCCCGATTTCTGCATTGATTCACGCCGCAACCATGGTTACGGCGGGTCTGTTCATGGTGTCGCGCATGTCGCCGATTTATGAGATGAGCAGCACTGCGCTGTCTGTCATCATGGTAATCGGTGCGATTACCGCCCTGTTTATGGGTTTCTTGGGCGTGATTCAAAACGACATCAAACGTGTGGTTGCGTATTCCACCCTGTCGCAACTGGGCTACATGACCGTGGCTTTGGGCGCGTCCGCCTATTCCGTGGCGATGTTCCATGTGATGACCCACGCTTTCTTTAAAGCCTTGCTGTTCTTGGCGGCAGGCAGCGCGATTATCGGTATGCACCACGACCAAGATATGCGCCATATGGGCAACCTGAAAAAATATATGCCGGTTACTTGGCTGACTATGCTGATCGGTAACTTGTCGCTGATTGGTACGCCGTTCTTCTCCGGCTTCTATTCTAAAGATTCGATTATCGAAGCAGCGAAATACAGCACCCTGCCGGGCAGCGGCTTTGCTTATTTTGCCGTCCTTGCCAGTGTGTTTGTTACCGCGTTTTACGCGTTCCGCCAATACTTTATGGTGTTCCACGGCGAAGAGAAATGGCGCAGCCTGCCTGAGCATCATGACGATCATCATGGCGAAGAGCATCACGGCTTGGGCAAAAACGATAATCCGCACGAAAGCCCGCTGGTTGTTACCCTGCCTTTGATTTTGCTTGCCATTCCGTCCGTCATCATCGGCTATGTTGCCATCGAGCCTATGCTTTACGGCGATTTCTTCAAAGACGTGATTTTCGTCAATGCCGACGCGCATCCGACCATGCACATCATGAAGGAAGAGTTTCACGGCGCATTGGCGATGGTGTCGCACAGCCTGCATTCTCCTGTACTCTACCTTGCTATCGCAGGTGTATTGAGCGCATGGCTTTTGTACGTCAAACTGCCGCACCTGCCTGCGAAAATTGCACAGACGTTCCGTCCGATTTACGTTTTGTTTGAAAACAAATACTACCTCGACGCCCTGTATTTCAACGTTTTCGCCAAAGGCACACGCGCATTGGGCAACTTCTTCTGGAAAGTCGGCGATACCGCCATTATCGACAACGGCATCGTCAACGGCTCCGCCAAACTGGTCGGCGCGATTGCCGCGCAAGTGCGTAAAGCCCAAACCGGCTTTATCTACACCTACGCCGCCGCTATGGTATTCGGCGTATTGGTACTGCTCGGCATGACCTTCTGGGGATTGTTCCGATAAGGATGAGGCTTCAGACGGCCTTAAACCTTCAGGCCGTCTGAAACGAAGAAATATCCACATAAACACATTTTATTTTAACCACAGGTTAACCACTATGTTTTCCAACTACCTACTCAGCTTGGCAATATGGATACCCATCGCCGCAGGTGTGCTGGTTTTGGCGACCGGTAAAGACAGCCGTGCGCCGCTGGCGCGTGTGCTTGCCTTCATGGGTGCGCTTGCCGGTTTCTTGGTAACGCTGCCCCTGTTTACCGGTTTCGACCGTTTGAGCGGCGGCTATCAGTTTACCGAGTTCCACGAGTGGATTCCGCTGCTGAAAATCAACTACGCATTGGGCGTGGACGGTATTTCAGTGCTCTTTATCATCTTGAATGCGTTTATTACGCTGCTGGTGGTATTGGCCGGTTGGGAAGTCATTCAGAAACGTCCGGCGCAGTATATGGCGGCATTCCTGATGATGTCGGGTTTGATTAACGGCGCGTTTGCCGCTCAGGATGCGATTCTGTTTTATGTGTTCTTCGAGGGTATGCTGATTCCGCTGTACCTGATTATCGGTGTATGGGGCGGCCCGCGCCGTGTCTATGCGTCGGTCAAGCTGTTCCTCTATACGCTGATGGGTTCGCTTTTGATGCTGGTTGCCATGGTTTACCTGTACTATCAAACAGGCAGCTTCTCTATTGTCGATTTCCAAAACATCAAACAGATTCCGTTGGGCGTACAACAGCTTTTGTTTGTGGCGTTCTTCCTGTCATTTGCCGTAAAAGTGCCGATGTTCCCCGTGCACACTTGGTTGCCGGATGCCCACGTTGAAGCGCCGACTGGCGGTTCGATGGTGTTGGCGGCGATTACGCTGAAACTGGGTGCGTATGGTTTCTTGCGCTTTATCCTGCCGATTATGCCGGATGCGGCACGCTATTTTGCCCCTGTAATCATCGTATTGAGCCTGATTGCCGTGATTTATATCGGTATGGTGGCTTTGGTGCAAACCGATATGAAAAAACTGGTGGCGTACTCTTCCATCAGCCATATGGGTTTTGTCACTTTAGGCATGTTCCTGTTTGTGAACGGCCAACTGAATGACTGGGCATTGAAAGGCGCAATCATTCAAATGATTTCCCACGGTTTTGTGTCTGCCGCGATGTTTATGTGTATCGGCGTGATGTACGACCGCCTGCATACCCGCAATATTGCCGATTATGGCGGCGTGGTCAATGTGATGCCTAAGTTTGCGGCGTTTATGATGTTGTTCGGTATGGCTAATGCCGGTCTGCCTGCAACTTCCGGCTTCGTGGGCGAGTTTATGGTGATTATGGGTGCGGTTAAAGTGAATTTCTGGGTAGGCGCGTTGGCTGCTATGACCTTGATTTACGGTGCGTCTTATACCCTGTGGATGTACAAACGCGTTATTTTTGGTGCGATCCACAATCCGCACGTTGCCGAAATGAAAGACATCAATTGCCGCGAATTTGCGATTTTGGCGATTTTGGCGGTTGCTGTTTTGGGCATGGGTCTGTATCCGCAAGCGTTTATCGAAGTGGTACATCAAGCGGCAAACGATTTGATTGCCCATGTGGCACAAAGCAAGATTTGAGGTGTGTAAATGAACTGGTCTGATTTGAATTTAATGCCCGCCATGCCCGAAATCGTGCTGCTTGCGCTATTGGGTGTCGTATTGCTGGCAGACTTGTGGATTTGCGATAAAAACCGCTATTTAACCCATCTGATGAGTTTGGGAACGGTCATTATTGTGGCTATTACCCAATTGGCGGTATGGGAGCAGGGCAGTGTCGATGCCTTTCACGGTATGTATATTGCAGACGGCATGTCCCGTTTGGCAAAACTGGTGCTGTATGCGCTGACGTTTGGTCTGTTTATTTACAGTAAACCGTACAACCAAGACCGCCAAATCTTTAAAGGCGAGTTTTACACCCTGTCGCTGTTTGCCCTGTTGGGCATGAGCGTCATGGTCAGCGCGGCACATTTCCTGACAGCGTATATCGGTTTGGAATTGTTGTCTTTGTCGCTGTACGCCATGATTGCCCTGCGCCGCGATTCCGGCCGTTCTGCCGAGGCTGCGCTGAAATACTTCGTATTGGGCGCGTTGGCCTCCGGTTTGCTGCTCTATGGTATTTCCATGGTTTACGGCGCCACCGGTTCTCTTGATTTTGCTTCCGTCTTGGCTTCTGCTTTCAATGAGCAGGCCAATGAATGGTTGTTGAAATTAGGTATGGTGTTTATTGTGGTCGCCATTGCATTTAAATTGGGTGCGGTTCCATTCCATATGTGGGTACCCGATGTGTACGATGGCGCGCCGACATCCGTTGCCGCCTTTGTGGGCACGGCTCCGAAAATTGCCGCCGTTGTCTTTGCGTTCCGTATTCTTGTGACCGGCATGGGTACAGTACATTCAGACTGGGCGCCGATGTTGGCCATTCTTGCCGTTGCATCGTTGGTAGTCGGTAACCTTGCCGCCATTATGCAAACCAATATCAAACGCATGCTTGCCTATTCCACCGTATCGCACATGGGCTTTATCCTGTTGGCGTTTATGGCAGGTGCGGTCGGCTTTACCGCAGGTTTGTATTACGCCATTACCTATGCTTTGATGGCGGCAGTCAGCTTCGGTGTTTTGATGGTATTGTCTACCAAAGACATTGAGTGTGAAGACATCAAAGACCTCGCAGGCCTTAACCAACGCCATGCATGGTTTGCCTTCTTGATGTTGCTGTCCATGTTCTCCATGGCGGGTATTCCGCCGCTGATGGGTTTTTACGCCAAATTCGGCGTGATTATGGCACTCTTGAAACAAGGTCATGTTTGGTTGTCAGTGTTTGCCGTCATCATGTCGCTGATTGGCGCGTTCTACTACCTGCGCGTGGTCAAAGTCATCTACTTCGATGCGCCTGACCATGACCAGCCGGTCGGCAGCAACTATGCCGCCAAATTTGTCCTGACGGTCAATGCCTTCCTGCTGCTCCTGTGGGGTATCATGCCGCAAACCGTTATCGACTGGTGTGCCAAAGCATTGGAAAATACCCTGTAAACTTCAAACAAAACCAACGGCGGCTGTTCCAAAGTCGCCGTTTTTGTTAGGATTCGCATTCGGATGAAAAATACCCAAGTTCAGACGGCCTCAAGCCTTTGAACAATCATCAAGCGGGTATCATCAAGATATTGAATATTCCACGGATAATGATGGGCAAGAATGCCCATTTAACATGTTAAAATCACATACAGGCCGTCTGAAAACAGAAAGACCATCATGACCGCATCCATGTACATTCTTTTGCTGTTGGCAATTATCTTTGCCAACGCACCATTTATTACCACCAAATTCTTCGGCATCATCGCCCTGAAACGCAAACACATCGGCCATCACTTGATCGAATTGCTGGCAGGCTTCCTTCTTACTGCAATCCTCGCTTATATCCTCGAATCGCGCGCAGGAGCCGTACATGCCCAAGATTGGGAGTTTTACGCGACCGTTGTCTGCCTCTACCTGATTTTTGCCTTCCCATGCTTCGTATGGCGTTACTTTTGGAATGAGCGAAATAGAGAGTAGGAATTGGATTTAAATAAGGAAAAGGCCGTCTGAAAGATTTTCAGACGGCCTTGTATTTGAGAATGTAGGTGGCAATGACTACATCTTTGAGTTAGGTAGATATGGATTCAATAAAGACTTTATCTTCTTTTTGGATAAAAGTAGCGGAGAGACAATAATCTGTCTCATAAACAGATCCCATAATTTTGACTTTATTTTTGTTTTTCCATTCAATACCGGCAACAATGGTCTCCAAAGGATAGTCTTTAGTTTCTGAGAAAGGCGTTACAGAACGAGATTTTGGTAATTGTGCCATTGTTACGGTTGTTTTGGGTATGCCGTTTTTTAAAATGGGAAACCAAAGAAAAGGGATGGACTCACCTTTCTTTTTATTCCATTGAGCAGAATATTTGCTAAAAGCAGTAATGGCATCGCTTAGTCCCCCTTGGTAAAAGCATCTTTGGCTTTCCCCAATCATTTCTTCTACGGGCTTTTTACAATGTAAGTTTCCAGCCAAAGAAAAAGAGGGGAGGATGAATAGAACTGTAAAAATAAGTTTTCGCATAATTAATACCCCGTATTTAGAGTCAGAAGACTGATGGAAAAGATAGAAAAGGCTTTTTTCATTTTTTATCTCTCAATGGTTGAATGAAATATAAGTCTTTAAAAGTGATTAAAAAGAAATCTCATATCGAGATTTCTTTACGTAGTTATGTGTAACATTTGCAAACATTGTAACATAGTAAATTCAATGCTACAGTTATTTGATATGTTTAATCAATTTAGATAATCGGTCATTATAACCGATTATCGGTATATTTCCCGAGGAAATTCATTTCGATTGAAAAGAGTAGAGTTGTTTATATCTATTAGCAATAAAATTCGTTCTTTGTGTGGATGGAAACAATGGTCTCAAGATAGAAGCTTAGTTTCCAAATAAATTCAGGAAAAGGCCGAGTTGATGTAGTTGCTTGAAACAATAAAGGCCGTCTGAAAGATTTTCAGACGGCCTTTATTTTGTTTGATGTTAAATATCGGTTAGAAAACAAGGCTGTTGGGGCGTAAAGCCTTGTCGTGGGGGCGGTTTAACGGTACTATTCTCGGTTAATCCTGTTTTATTCCTATGAAATTGAAAGTATAAGATGATTAATGATATTCAAAAGACAGCTGAAGGCAAAATGCAGCGTTCTCTGGAAGTGTTGAAAGAAAACTTGGCTAAGGTGCGTACCGGCCGTGCGCATACCGGCCTGCTCGACCAAGTGGAAGTGGAATACTGGGGCAGTATGGTGCCTGTGAGCCAAGTGGCAAACGTGACGCTTTTGGATGCGCGTACGATTGGTGTGAAACCTTTCGAGAGCAATATGGCTGCAAAAGTTGAGAAAGCGATTCGTGATTCCAATTTGGGTCTGAACCCTGCTTCTGTCGGTGATTTGATCCGTGTCCCTATGCCTATGCTGACTGAGGAACGCCGTAAGGATTTGATCAAAGTAGTGCGCGGTGAGGCGGAAGAGGGCCGTGTGTCTATCCGCAATGTGCGCCGTGATGCAAACGACCATATCAAAAAATTGTTGAAAGACAAAGAGATTTCTGAAGATGAAGCCCGCCGTGGCGAGGAAGCGGTTCAGAAGTTGACCGACAAATACATTGCTGAGGCAGACAAGCTCTTGGCTGCCAAAGAAGAAGATTTGATGGCGATTTAATCCTGTGTGCAAACCGTTCAGACGGCCTTTGGACGGTTTGCTCCTTGAAAGGCAGACATGAAAAGCAGTACGCAGACGATTTTGGAACACTCTGCCATCCCCCGACATATTGCTGTGATTATGGACGGCAACGGACGTTGGGCAAAGAAGCGTTTTCTTCCCCGTGTAATGGGGCATAAGCGCGGCTTGGATGCGCTGGAGAACATGGTGAAGCATTGTGCTGAACTGGGTGTGCAGTATTTGACCGTGTTTGCTTTTTCGACTGAAAACTGGCGACGCCCCGAGGAAGAGGTTTCTTTTCTGATGGGGCTGTTTTTGCAGGCTTTGCAAAAGCAGGTGCGCCGTTTGCACGATAACAATATGCGCTTGAGGATCATCGGCAGCCGCGAGCGGTTTAATGCTGAAATCCTGAAGGGGATTGAGGCGGCCGAGGCGTTGACGGCAAATAATACCGGTTTGACTTTGAGCATTGCCGCCGATTATGGCGGCCGCTGGGATATTTTGCAGGCGGCAAATCAGTTGATTGCCGAAGGTGTAACTGAGATTACGGAAGAGGCGTTGTCGCGTTACTTGATGTTGGGCGATGCACCCGAGCCGGATTTGTTTATCCGAACCGGTGGCGAGACGCGCATCAGTAATTTCCTGCTGTGGCAGATGGCGTATGCGGAATTGTATTTTACGGATACGCTGTGGCCTGATTTTAATGAAAAATCGCTGAACGAGGCGATTGCTTCGTTCCAAAAACGGGAGCGCCGCTTCGGGCGGACTTCCGAGCAGCTGCCGGTTGAGCAGCAACGGGGTTGAGGACTATGTTGAAACAACGGATTTTGACAGCGCTGTGGCTTTTGCCGCTGATGCTGGGTATGCTGTTTTATGCACCTATGTGGCTGTGGGCTGCGTTTTGCGGCCTGATTGCCATGCTGACTTTGTGGGAATATGCCCGCATGAGTGGCTTGGACAAGCTGAAAATCAACCATTATTTGGCTTCAACGCTGGTGTTCGGCGTGATTGCCTATGCCGGCGGTTGGCAGTTGCCTGATTTGGTTTGGTATGTCGTATTGGCGTTTTGGCTGATTGTCATGCCTTGGTGGCTGAAAGCAAAATGGAAGTTAAACGGCGGCTGGCAGGCTTACACAGTCGGTTGGTTGTTGGTGATGCCGTTTTGGTTCGCACTGGTTTACCTGCGCCCTCAGCCTGAAGACGCGCTGTCTTTATTGGCGATTATGGGTTTGGTGTGGGTGGCCGATATTGGCGCGTATTTCTGCGGCAAGTCGTTTGGCAAGCGCAAAATTGCGCCGACCATCAGCCCGGGTAAAAGCTGGGAAGGTGCGATCGGCGGTGCATTGTGCGTTGTCGTGTACATGACCATCGTATGGAAAGCCGGTTGGCTGGCTTTTGAAGCCGGGTGGTTCAAAACGATTTTGATCGGCTTGATTCTGACCGTTGTCAGCGTGTGCGGCGATTTGCTGGAAAGCTGGCTCAAACGTGCGGCCGGTATCAAAGACAGCAGCAATCTGTTGCCGGGACACGGCGGCGTGTTCGACCGTGTGGACAGCCTGATTGCCGTTATCAGCATTTATGCCGCTTTTGTATATTTGTTTTAAACCGCCTGTCTGACGTGGTTGAGGGAGCTGATTATGTCCGAACAAAAACAGATTTCATCTTTATCGATCTTGGGCGTATTGTTGGCATTGGGATTGATGGCTGCGGCGTTTATTTTGGGCGTGCAGTTTAAGAATCTGCGCCAGCCGGGGACGATTACTGTAAAAGGTCTGGCGGAGAAAAACTTCCAATCCGACAGCGCGACGTGGAATACGGGGGTGAACGCGCACGGCGAGAGCTATCAGGAAGTTTTGGATTTACTGACGGCAAGACGCAAGAAGCTGTCTAAGTTTTTGGGTGAGCAAGGCTTTGCGGCGGCTGAAATGAAAGTGGGCCTGCCCGAAGTGTCGCGCGTTTTCAATGAAACCCGTGACGAACTGGGCAACGTAACCCGCACGCCCAACGGCTACGATGGCGACCTCAATATTGTGGTCAACACCAAAAAATTGGACAAAATCCAAGCCGCCCAGCGTGCCATTTTGAATTTCCGTGCGCAAAATGAATTCATCCGCTTCGACAATCCGCAATATTTGCTGGGCAATTTGGAAACCATCAAACGTGATTTGATTACGCAGGCGACTGAGGATGCGCAGAAACGCGCGGTCGAATTTGCCAAAACCGGCGGCGGTAAAGTGGGCGCCATGCGTTCTGCTTCGCAAGGTTCGTTCAACATCTATGCCGACACCGGCAGCAGCGAGGATGATGAATACGGCGGTTCTTACGATAAAAGCACCGTCGGCAAACAAGTCCGACTGGTTGTTACCATCGAATACGGCATTGAGTAATTCTTTCAGATGGCCTGTTTAGCCGGGAGGTAAAAGGCCGTCTGAAAATTGGAAACGGCAAAGAAATCTATTTCAAACACAATGAATACCGTTTGCACAGCACACAAAGAACACACCATGACACAACAAGTTCTGACCATATTAGGCAGTACCGGCAGCATAGGCGAAAGCACTTTAGACGTTGTTTCCCGCCATCCCGAAAAATTCCGCGTGTTCGCGCTGGCAGGGCATAGGCAGGTGGACAAGCTGGCGGCGCAATGCAAACAGTTCTGCCCGGAATATGCCGTTGTCGGCGATGCCGGCCATGCTGCCGAGCTGGAAAAGAAACTCAAACAAGAAGGCATCAATACGCAGGTTTTATATGGTTCTCAAGCCCTGATTGATGTCGCCTCCGCCGATGAAGTCAGCGGCGTGATGTGTGCCATTGTCGGCGCGGCCGGCTTGCCGTCGGCTTTGGCTGCCGCTCAAAAAGGCAAAACCATTTATCTGGCAAACAAAGAAACGCTGGTGGTTTCCGGCGCATTGTTTATGGAAACCGCCCGTCAAAACGGCGCCACCATCTTGCCGATTGACAGCGAACACAACGCCATCTTCCAAGTATTGCCAAGGGATTACACAGGCCGTCTGAATGAGCACGGTATCAATTCGATTATCCTGACCGCATCGGGCGGACCCTTCCTTAACGCCGATTTAAGTACATTTGACAGCATTACGCCCGAGCAGGCGGTCAAGCATCCGAATTGGAGCATGGGGCGCAAAATTTCCGTCGATTCCGCGTCAATGATGAATAAGGGCTTGGAATTGATTGAGGCGCATTGGCTGTTTAACTGTCCGCCGGAAAAGCTGGAAGTCGTCATTCATCCGCAATCTGTGATACACAGCATGGTGCGTTATCGCGATGGTTCGGTATTGGCGCAATTGGGCAATCCCGATATGCGTACGCCGATTGCTTATTGTTTGGGTCTGCCCGAACGTATCGATTCCGGCGTGGGCGAGCTGGATTTCGGCGCATTGTCCGCGTTGACCTTCCAAAAGCCTGACTTTGACCGTTTCCCGTGTTTGAAACTTGCCTATCAGGCCATGAATGCAGGCGGCGCCGCGCCTTGCGTGTTGAACGCCGCAAACGAAGTGGCCGTGGCCGCTTTCTTGGATAAACGCATCAAGTTTACCGATATTGCCCAAATCGTAGCCCACTGCCTTGCCCAGGATTTTTCAGACGGCCGTCACGGTATCGAAGGCCTGCTGGCGCAAGACGCGCAAACACGCAGACAGGCAGAAGCCTTTATCGGTAAATATAAGGCTTCAATGACAGGCCGTCTGAAACGCCAACCGCTTGGCATTTAGGCAGACAAAATGGAACAACTGCCTTTATAATCGGTTTTCAGACGGCCTTATCCGCTGATTATTACATTCCACTCAGGGGATTTTTTTGCAAACCTTTTTAGCCTTTATCGTCGCCATTCTGATTTTGGTCAGCCTGCATGAGTTCGGACACTATATTGTTGCCCGCTGGTGCGGCGTTAAAGTCGTGCGCTTTTCTGTCGGCTTCGGTAAGCCCTTTTTTACCCGAAAACGTGGCGATACCGAGTGGTGTCTTGCCCCGATTCCGCTGGGCGGTTACGTTAAAATGGTCGATACGCGCGAAGGCGAGGTGGCAGAGGCAGATTTGCCGTACGCCTTTGACAAGCAGCATCCGGCCAAGCGCATCGCCATTGTCGCCGCCGGCCCTTTGACCAATTTGATTTTGGCCGTTTTGCTTTACGGTTTGAGCTTTTCCTTTGGCGTGACCGAGTTGCGCCCCTATGTCGGCATGGTTGAGCCTAGTAGTATTGCCGCCAAAGCAGGTTTTCAGGCGGGCGATAAAATTGTATCGGTTAACGGAATCGCCGTTAAAGACTGGAGCGATGCGCAAACCGAGATGGTGTTGAACCTTGAAGCCGGCCCTGTAAAAGTCGCTGTTCAGACGGCCTCAAATACCCAAGCCATCCGCATAATTGATGCCGCCGGCACGCCTGAAGCAGGTAAAGTTGCGAAAAGCCAAGGCAACATCGGCCTTTTGCCTTTTAGAATTACTAACCGTATCGGCAAAGTCTTGGCCAATAGTCCGGCCGAAAAAGCAGGTTTGAAGGAAAACGACAAACTGCTGACCGCCGATGGGAAGTCCATCGAAAGCTGGCAGGCATGGACGGAACTCTTCCGCGCCAGCCCCGGCAAACGAATCGAACTGACTTACGAGCGCGACGGTAAAATACTGGCGACCGCTATCCGGCCGGACAGCGTCGAGCAGTCGGCAGGCGTGCTGGTGGGTAGAGCCGGGCTTGCCTCCCAGGCGGATAAAGAGTGGGATAAAACCATCCGCTACCGTTATACGCCTTCCGTTGCCCAAGCCTTTGAATTGGGTTGGAACAAAACCGTCAACTATTCGTGGACGACCCTCAAATTTTTTGGAAAACTGGTTACAGGCAATGCCTCTTTAAACCATATTTCCGGCCCCCTGACCATTGCCGATGTCGCCGGACAATCCGCCAAACTCGGATTGCAGAGCTACCTCGAATTTCTGGCCTTGGTCAGCATCAGCTTAGGCGTGTTGAACCTTTTGCCCGTGCCCGTTTTAGACGGCGGACATCTGGTTTTCTATACCGCCGAATGGATACGCGGAAAGCCTTTGAGCGAGCGCATACAGGCAGTCGGCCTGCGCTTCGGACTGGCAGCCATGCTTTTGATGATGGCTGTGGCTTTCTTTAATGACATCAACCGTTTGTTTGGATAATTTATGAAACTGAACCAGATTGCTTCCGCTTTAATGGTATTGAGCCTGTCGCCAATGGCATTGGCTGACTTTACCATTCAGGACATCCGCGTCGAAGGCCTGCAACGCACCGAGCCGAGTACCGTCTTCAACTACCTGCCCGTTAAAGTCGGTGATAATTTCAATGATGCGCGCAGTGAAGAAATCATCAAAAAACTCTACGCAACCGGTTTCTTTGACGACGTACGCGTCGAAACCATGGACAATCAAGTCCTGCTGACCGTGATTGAGCGTCCGACCATCAGCTCGCTCAATATTACCGGCGCAAAAATGCTGCAAAACGATGCCATCAAGAAAAACCTTGAAGCATTTGGTTTGTCGCAATCCCAATACTTCAACCAAGCAACGCTAAACCAAGCCGTTGCCGGTTTGAAAGAAGAGTATTTGAGCCGTGGCAAACAGTCTGTCCAAATCACTCCGACTGTAACCAAACTCGCCCGTAACCGCGTATCTATCGATATTGCCATCGAAGAGGGCAAATCTACCAAGATTACCGATATTTCATTTGAAGGCAACGAAGTTTATTCCGACCGCCGCCTGCTGAAACAAATGTCCCTGAGCGAAGGCGGTATGTGGACTTGGATCACTAAGAGCAACCAGTTCAATGAGCAAAAATTTGCTCAGGACATGGAAAAAATCACCAATTACTACCAAAACAACGGCTACTTCAACTTCCGTATTTTGGATACCGACATCCAAACCAACGAAGACAAAACCAAGCAAACCATTAAAGTAACCGTCAGCGAAGGCGACCGCTTCCGCTGGGGCAATGTACGCATCGAAGGCGATACGCTGGAAGTGCCGAAAGAAGATTTGGAAAAACTGCTGACCATGAAGCCGGGCAAATGGTACGAGCGCGCGCAAATGTCCAATTCGCTCGAAGCCATTCAAAACCGCATGGGTCAGGCAGGTTACGCATTTAGCGAAATCAATGTCCAACCGATTCCAAATGCCGAAACGCATACCGTTGATTTTGTTCTGACCGTTCAACCGGGCCGCAAAATCTATGTAAACGAAATCAATATTACCGGCAACAACAAAACCCGTGACGAAGTCATCCGCCGCGAGTTGCGTCAAATGGAATCGGCGCCTTACGACTCTGCCAAACTGCAACGTTCTAAAGAGCGCGTTGAGTTGTTGGGCTACTTCGACAACGTTCAATTTGATGCGGTTCCTGTGGCCAATACGCCTGACCAAGTTGACCTGAACATGAGCCTGACCGAACGTTCTACCGGATCGCTCGACTTGAGCGCGGGTTGGGTTCAGGATACCGGTTTGGTAATGTCTGCCGGCGTGGCTCAAGACAACCTGTTCGGTACGGGTAAATCCGTTGCCCTGCGCGCTTCCCGCAGTAAAACCACAGTAAACGGCTCGTTGTCGTTTACCGACCCATACTTCACACCGGACGGCGTAAGCTTGGGCTACGACCTTTATGGCAAGTCTTATGACCCGCGTAAAGCTTCTTCCAGCGCGAAACAATATAAAACTACAACTTTCGGCGGCGGTTTGCGTATCGGTATTCCGGTTACCGAATATGACCGTGTGAATTTCGGTTTGGCCGCAGAGCGTCTGACCGTGAACACCTACAAAGGCGCGCCTAAACGCTATGCTGACTTTATCAACCAATACGGTAAAGGCAACGGCAACGGAGTGGGTAACTTCAAAGGCTGGTTGTACAAAGGCACCATCGGCTGGGGCCGCAACAAAACCGACAATGCCTTGTGGCCGACCCGCGGTTACCTGACCGGCGTAAACGGCGAAATCGCCTTGCCGGGCAGCGACCTGCAATACTACACCCTGACCCACAACCAAACTTGGTTCTTCCCGTTGAGCAAAGATTTCACATTGATGCTGGGTGGAGAAGTCGGTTATGGCAACGGCTACGGCAAAACCAAAACCATGCCGTTCTTTGAAAACTTCTACGGCGGCGGTTTAGGCTCTGTCCGCGGCTTTGAAAGCGGTACGCTGGGCCCGAAAGTTTATGACGAATACGGCGAGAAAATCAGCTACGGCGGTAACAAAAAAGCCAACGTTTCCGCAGAGTTGCTCTTCCCGATGCCGGGCATTAAAGACTCGCGTACCGTCCGTTTGAGCCTGTTTGCCGATGCGGGCAGCGTGTGGGACGACAAAACCTACAATGACGGCAGCAGCAATTCTTATTACACCAATGGCGCGCTTCAAAACGTGTATGGCGTAGGCACAACGCACAAATCGACATTCAAAAACGAATTGCGTTACTCTGCCGGTGCTGCCGTGACCTGGCTCTCTCCGCTGGGTCCGATGAAGTTCAGTTATGCTTATCCGATTAAGAAAAAAGAAGGCGACGAAATCCAACGCTTCCAATTCCAACTCGGTACGACATTCTGATGATGTTTAGGCCGTCTGAAACCGGGTTTGTCCGTTTCAGACGGCCTCATGGCAGATTGGCGGCAAGCTTATTGCAAACCGCCCGTTTGTTTTCAAGCAAGGATTTTTATCATGAGTAAAATAGCCGACACCCTCCGTGTCCTCGCCGTAGCCCTGTCGGGTTTCGTGCTGTTGCCGCAAGCGGCGGCGGATGGCGTGCAGAAAATCGGTTTTATCAATACCGAGCGCGTTTATCAGGAATCCAAGCAGGCGCAAAACATTCAGATGACTTTGGAAAAAGAGTTCAAAAGCCGTCAAACCGCCTTGCAAAAGCTGCAACAGGAAGGCGAGGCTTTAGAGCGAAAACTGAGCGGCGACAAGCTCAGCGACAACCAAAGGGAAGCGGAAACCCAAAAATGGCGCAATCTGGTACAGAAATTCCGCAAGCAGCAGGCCGAGTTGGCAGAAGACTACAACCTGCGCCGCAATGAAGAATTCGCCGCGCTCCAGCAAAATGCCAACCGCGTCATCGTCGATTTGGCCAAACACGAAGGTTACGACTTCATCTTGCAGGACGTGATTTACGTCAACGGCCGCTACGACATTACCGACAGCGTTATCAAAGCCCTAAACGCTCACTGACCCTGCTCGGTAGCGAATGTGACCATACAGACAAACCTAAGGCCGTCTGAAACCCAAACCGGCATCTTTCAGACGGCCTGACATCTTGACGGCAGATTATCATGACTTCACAAGCATACACCCTGTCCCAAATCGTTTCCCAACTTGGCGGCGAATGGAAAGGCGAAGACATCGCCATTACTGCCGTCCGTCCGTTGGATCAGGCGCAGGCGGAACACATCAGCTTTTTGGCCAACCCGAAATACAAAGCCGAAGTGCATGACAGCCAGGCAGGCGCAGTGATTGTGTCACCGAAAGCCGCAGACGAATTTGCAGACCGCAACCTGATTGTGGCTGCCGACCCTTATCTTTATTTTGCCAAAGTGGCACGATTGTTCTCGCCGATTGTCAAAGCACAGGGCGGCATACATCCGACCGCCGTTGTCGAGGCCAGCGCCAAAGTGCCGGCAAGCTGCGAAATCGGCGCGAATGCCTATATCGGCGCGAATACCGTATTGGGCGAAGGCTGCCGTATTTTGGCCAATGCCGTTGTCCAACACGATTGTACGTTGGGCGATGAAGTCGTGCTGCGTCCCAACGCTGTCATCTATTACGGCTGCACTTTGGGCAACCGTGTCGAAATCCACAGCGGCGCAGTCATCGGTGCGGACGGTTTCGGCTTGGCCTTCGCCGGCGATTCATGGTTCAAAATCCCGCAAACCGGCGCAGTCACGCTGGGCGATGATGTGGAAATCGGTTCGAACACCAATATCGACCGCGGCGCGATGAGCGATACGACCGTCGGCAACGGTACTAAAATCGACAACCAAGTCCAAATCGGTCACAACTGCAAAATCGGTTCGCACACCGTTATCGCCGCCAAAACCGGCATTTCCGGCAGCGTCACCATCGGCAATTATTGTATTATCGGCGGCGGCGTCGGCACGGTCGGACACATTGAAATCGCCGATAAAACCACCATCGGCGGCGGTACATCCGTTACCCACAGCATTACCGAAAGCGGCCAGCATTTGGCCGGTATTTTCCCGATGTCGGGCTACAAAGACTGGGCGCGCAATGCCGTTTATATCCACCGTTTGAGCGAAATGAACAAACGCCTCAAAACGCTGGAAAAACAGCTTGCCGACAGCGACGAAGCCTAAAGGCGGCGCAAACAGTCCGCGCCCCGCATCCGAATACGTTTAAACCCAATACAAATAAGGAAAGACGAACATCATGGACGTACAACTCCCGATCGAAGCCAAAGACATTCAAAAACTTATCCCACACCGTTATCCGTTTTTGCAACTCGACCGCATTACTGCGTTCGAACCGATGAAAACCCTGACTGCAATTAAAAACGTCACCATGAACGAGCCGCAGTTCCAAGGCCACTTTCCCGACCTGCCCGTGATGCCCGGCGTGCTGATTATCGAAGCCATGGCGCAAGCGTGCGGCACACTGGCCATCCTCAGCGAAGGCGGCCGCAAAGAAAACGAATTCTTCTTCTTCGCCGGTATCGATGACGCCCGTTTCAAACGCCAAGTTATCCCCGGCGACCAACTGGTTTTTGAAGTCGAGCTGCTGACCAACAAACGCGGTATCGGCAAATTCAACGCCGTTGCCAAAGTCGACGGCCAAGTTGCCGTTGAAGCCGTGATTATGTGCGCCAAACGCGTGGTGTAAGAATGGGACAGGCCGTCTGAAAGTTCAAACGGCATCTTGCAGGCAATACCTGTATCAGACAGCAAGGAGACAGCATGACCCTTATCCATCCGACCGCCGTCATCGACCCTAAAGCCGAACTTGACTCCAGCGTCAAAGTCGGCCCATACAGCATCATCGGCCCCAATGTCCAAATCGGTGCGAATACCGAAATCGGCCCGCACGTCGTCATCAACGGCCATACGACCATCGGTGAAAACAACCGCATTTTCCAATTTGCCAGCCTCGGTGAAATTCCGCAGGACAAAAAATACCGCAACGAGCCGACCAAGCTGATTATCGGCAACGGCAACACCATTCGCGAATTTACGACGTTCAACCTCGGTACGGTCACCGGCATCGGCGAAACCCGTATCGGCGATGACAACTGGATTATGGCCTACTGCCACCTCGCCCATGACTGCGTGGTCGGCAACCATACCATCTTCGCCAACAACGCCTCACTCGCAGGCCACGTTACCATCGGCGACTACGTCGTCTTGGGTGGCTACACGCTGGTGTTCCAATTCTGCCAAATCGGCGACTACGCCATGACCGCGTTTGCCGCCGGCGTACACAAAGACGTACCGCCATACTTTATGGCTGCAGGCTACCGCGCCGAACCGGCCGGCCTCAACAGCGAAGGTATGCGCCGCAACGGTTTCACTGCCGAACAGATTGCCTCCGTCAAAGATGTGTATAAAACCATTTACCATCGCGGCATTCCGTTTGAAGAGGCCAAGACAGACATTCTGAAACGTGCCGAAACCCAAAGCGAATTGGCGGTATTTAAAGACTTTTTTGCACAATCCACACGCGGCATTATCCGTTGATGGATGGATTGAAGGCCGTCTGAAACTTTTTCAGACGGCCTTTGGATTGCAAAAATCCACGTAGTAGGGCAGTTTCCTGTCTGTTTGCTGCCGATGCCGTCTGAAAACGGGCGGGCAAACGTCCGCCACAAAATCTTTTAGCTTCCAAACCTCAATAACACATGAACCCCAATTCTTCCCCCCTTATCGCCATCAGCGTAGGCGAAGCTTCCGGCGACTTGCTCGGCGCACACTTAATCCGTGCCATTAAGGCGCGTTGCCCGAATGCGCGGTTTACCGGCATCGGCGGCGAGCGCATGAAGGCGGAGGGTTTTGAGAGTTTATACGATCAGGAAAAGCTGGCGGTGCGCGGTTTTGTTGAGGTCATCAAACGCCTGCCGCAGATTTTGAAAATCCGCAAAGGGCTGGTGAGCGATTTAATCCGCCTCAAGCCGGATGTGTTTATCGGCATCGATGCGCCGGACTTCAATCTCGGCGTGGCGGAAAAACTCAAGCAGGCAGGCATTCATACCATTCATTACGTCAGCCCGTCGGTTTGGGCTTGGCGGCGAGAACGGGTCAATAAAATCGTGCATCAGGTCAACCGCGTGTTGTGCCTGTTTCCGATGGAGCCGCAGCTTTATATCGATGCCGGCGGCAAGGCTGAGTTTGTCGGCCATCCGATGGCGCAAACCATGCCCGTGGAAGCGGATAGGGCGGCGGCGCGGCAGAAGCTGGGTGTGCCTGCGGACGTACCTGTGTTTGCCATATTGCCCGGCAGCCGCGTGAGCGAAATCGATTACATGGCGGCGGTGTTTTTTCAGACGGCCTTACTGCTGCTGAAACGTTATCCGCAGGCACAGTTTTTACTGCCTGTGGCAACGGCCGCAACGCGCAAACGCATTAGCGAAATTTTGGCGCAACCTGAATTTGCTGCCCTTCCCATTACGTTGACCGACAAGCAGTCGGATACGGTTTGCACCGCTGCCGACGTGGTATTGGTTACCAGTGGTACGGCGACTTTGGAAGTGGCCTTGTGCAAGCGGCCTATGGTCATCAGCTACAAAATTTCGCCGCTGACTTATGCGTATGTGAAAAACAAAATCAAAGTGCCGCATGTCGGTTTGCCCAATATTCTGTTGGGTAAAGCCGCCGTTCCCGAGCTGCTGCAACACGATGCCGTCCCTGAAAAACTGGCGCAGGCCGTTGCAGACTGGTATGACCGCCCTGAAGCCGTGGCCGCGTTGGAACAGGATTTCCACGCCTTGCATCTGCTGTTGAAAAAAGATACGGCGGCATTGGCGGCGGCGGCAGTATTGGAGGAAGCCGGATTTTCAGACGGCCTGAAAGACAATTAAGGAAAATACATGAATTTATTGGGAGCCTTGGCTAAGGTTGGCAGCCTGACGATGGTGTCGCGCATTTTGGGCTTTGTGCGCGATACGATTATTGCTCGTGCGTTTGGTGCAGGCATGGCGACGGATGCGTTTTTTGTCGCGTTTAAACTGCCCAACCTGCTGCGGCGCGTGTTTGCAGAGGGCGCATTTGCCCAAGCCTTCGTACCGATTTTGGCGGAATACAAAGAAACCCGCTCGCCCGAAGCTACGCAGGCGTTTGTGCGCCATGTGGCCGGTATGCTGTCGTTTGTACTGGTCATCGTTACCGCGCTGGGTATACTTGCCGCGCCGTGGGTGATTTATGTTTCTGCGCCCGGTTTTGCCAAAGAAGCCGATAAGTTTCAGCTCTCCATCGACCTGCTGCGGGTGACGTTTCCTTATATCTTTTTGATTTCTTTGTCGTCTTTTGTCGGCTCAATACTCAATTCCTATCATAAATTCGGCATTCCCGCCTTTACGCCGACTTTTTTGAACATCTCCTTTATCATCTTTTCCCTGTTCTTCGTGCCGTATTTTGATCCGCCTGTTATGGCTTTGGCGTGGGCGGTATTTGTCGGCGGCGTGTTGCAGCTGGTGTTCCAACTGCCTTGGTTGGCGAAACTGGGCTTCTTGAAAATGCCCAAACTCAGCTTTAAAGATGCGGCGGTCAACCGCGTAATGAAACAGATGGGGCCGGCTATTTTGGGCGTGAGCGTGGCGCAGATTTCCTTGGTTATCAACACCATTTTTGCCTCATTTTTGCAGTCCGGCAGCGTGTCATGGATGTATTACGCCGACCGGCTGATGGAATTGCCTACCGGCGTTTTGGGCGTGGCACTCGGTACGATTTTGCTGCCTACCTTGTCCAAACACGCCGCCAGTCAGGATACCGAGCAGTTTTCCGGCCTGCTCGACTGGGGTTTACGCCTGTGCATGCTGCTGACCCTGCCTGCCGCCGTCGGCCTTGCCGTGTTGTCTTTCCCTCTGGTTACGACCTTGTTCATGTACCGTGAATTTACGCTGCACGACGCGCAAATGACCCAACACGCGCTGATTGCCTATTCCTTCGGCTTGATCGGTCTGATTATGATTAAAGTGTTGGCTCCCGGTTTCTACGCGCGCCAAAACATCAAAACCCCCGTTAAAGTCGCTATTTTCACGCTGATTTGCACGCAGTTGATGAACCTTGCCTTCATTTCGCCGCTTAAACACGTCGGCCTGTCTCTCGCTATCGGTTTGGGCGCGTGTCTGAATGCAGGTTTGCTGTTTTTCCTTTTGCGTAAACACGGCATCTACCGCCCCGGTAAAGGTTGGGCAGCGTTTTTGGTTAAAATGGTCATCTCTTTGGTCGTCATGGGTGGCGGTTTGTGGCTGGCGCAATATTATCTGCCGTTTGAATGGGTGCACGTCGGCGGCTTTAAAAAAGCAGGCCAACTCTGCATTCTGATTGCCTTGGGCGGAGGCCTCTACTTCGTTTCCCTCGCCGCGCTCGGCTTCCGTCCGCACCATTTCCGCAGGGTGGAAAAATAAGCAGCTGGAGGGCGTATAGCTTGGCTTAAAGACTAATCACTAAAAAGGCCGTCTGAAACATTTTCAGACGGCCTTTTTTGCTTTACGTTTTAACTGTAAAGCTTTGCTCCTTTTTTGACGAACTCAATCGCTTTTTCTTCCATGCCCTGCCGTTGGGCTTTTTGCTTGTCGGCGTAGTCGCGCACTTCCTGCGTGATTTTCATCGAGCAGAATTTTGGGCCGCACATCGAGCAGAAGTGGGCGATTTTCGCGCCCTCGGCAGGCAGGGTTTCGTCGTGGAAACTCTCGGCGCGTTCGGGGTCGAGGCTGAGGCGGAATTGGTCGCGCCAGCGGAATTCGAAACGTGCCTTGCTCAGGGCGTTGTCGCGTAATTGTGCGCCCGGCCAGCCTTTGGCGAGGTCGGCGGCATGGGCGGCGAGTTTGTAGGTGATGATGCCGGTGCGCACGTCTTCTTTGTCGGGCAGGCCGAGATGCTCTTTCGGGGTCACGTAGCAGAGCATGGCCGTACCGTACCAGCCGATATTGGTTGCACCTATGCCCGAGGTGATGTGGTCGTAGCCGGGGGCGATGTCGGTAACGAGCGGACCGAGGGTGTAGAAAGGCGCTTCAAAGCAGTGTTGCAACTCTTCGGTCATGTTTTCTTTCACGCGTTGCAACGGTACATGGCCCGGGCCTTCGATCATGACTTGTACGTCGTGTTCCCATGCTTTGGCGGTCAATTCGCCCAAGGTGTGCAGCTCGGCGAATTGGGATTCGTCGTTGGCATCGGCAATGCAGCCGGGACGAAGGCCGTCGCCGAGGCTGAACGATACGTCGTAGGCTTTCATGATTTCGCAGATTTCGTCGAAATGCGTGTAGAGGAAGTTTTCCTGATGATGGGCGAGACACCATTTCGCCATGATGGAGCCGCCACGTGATACGATGCCGGTGAGGCGGTCGGCCGTCATCGGTACATAACGCAGCAATACGCCTGCGTGCAGGGTGAAATAGTCCACGCCTTGTTCTGCCTGCTCGATTAAGGTATCGCGCACCAAATCCCAAGTCAGGTCTTCGGCAATGCCGCCGGTTTTTTCCAAAGCCTGGTAAATAGGTACGGTACCGATGGGGACGGGCGCGTTGCGGATAATCCATTCGCGCGTTTCGTGGATGTGCGCGCCTGTGGATAAGTCCATAATCGTGTCCGCGCCCCAACGCAGCGACCACACCATTTTTTCGACTTCTTCGGTCAGGCTGGAGGTAACGGCGGAGTTGCCCAAGTTGCCGTTGATTTTGACGCGGAAGTTACGGCCGATAATCATCGGTTCGAGTTCGGGGTGGTTGATGTTGGCAGGGATAATCGCGCGTCCGGCGGCGATTTCTTGGCGCACAAATTCGGGCGTGATTTGGTCGGGGTGGGTCGGGATATTCGCGCCGAAACTTTGCCCTGCGTGCTGTTTCAAGAGCTTGGCGTATTCAGGCCGTCTGAAAAGTTCGTCCAGCTTCATGCGTTCGCGTATGGCGACAAACTCCATTTCCGGTGTGATGATGCCTTGGCGGGCGTAGTGGAGCTGGGTTACGTTGCGGCCTGCTTTGGCACGGCGCGGACGGGTGATTTGGTTGAAGCGCAGATGGGCGGTTTTCGGATCGTGCGCGCGTTCGGTGCCGTATTCGCTGGAAAGCTTGGGCAGGATTTCGGTATCGCCGCGTTCGTCCAGCCATGCGGTGCGGACGTGCGGCAGCCCTTGTTTTAGGTCGATGTGCGCCGCCGGATCGCCGTATGCGCCGCTGGTGTCGTACACCGGGATCGGCGGATTAGCTTCTGTACCTTGCGCCGTGTAGGTGTCGTCCTGACGGATTTCGCGCAAAGGTACGCGGATGTCGGCGCGGCTGCCTGGGATATAGACGCGGTCGGAATTGGGATATTGGAAGCGGATGCCGATGTCTTCGCTCAAGTCGGAAAGACGGCGCGCCTCATCGCCGGTTTTTTTAGCGGTAGTCATAAAAAATTGCTCCTGTTTCTCAGTTATGAAATGGAAACAGGAGCATTGCTTTTTTTCAGACGGCCTTGTGTATATCTTCAATCAACCGTCTAAAATCACATTTGCCGAAACTCCCCACGCAGGTATTATCCTGTTCGGGTGTAAAGGGTATTTCTCAGCCGCTCGGTTTGAAAGCAGCACCCCTGTTTCTTTATTAACGAAAAATTAAACCATGCGGACGGTTTTTTGTAAAGCGGCGTTTTTCGCATTTTCTGTCAGAAACGCTTGACAGCGATTCTGTCTTTCCGTATAGTTACAACTTCTGACGCGGGATGGAGCAGCATGGTAGCTCGTCGGGCTCATAACCCGAAGGTCGTAGGTTCGAATCCTGCTCCCGCAACCAAATATAAAAAATCCCCTGCAATCGCAGGGGATTTTGCTTTATGCGGCATTTATTGTTGCTTGGATTGATTGAAAGGCCGTCTGAACCATTGGGTTTCAGACGGCCTTTTACTGTATTGCGGCGGGGTTTGGGTAAAAATACGATAGGCCTTTTTTCAGACGGCCTCTTCCGATTTGGGCTTGTTGTCGTTGCGCAGGTGTTCTTTCAGGCGTTGCAATTCTTTTTTGTCCAACCATTTATTGCGCGAACGTTGCAACAGGATCACCAAAGCGGCGATTTCGTTACGCATATTGGTGCTGAGCCAGAGGAAGCCTTGCCAGTCGTAATGCAGGCGGGCGGCCGGTTTGCTTAGTTCGGTATTGAGCGAAGTATCGATGCGGATACGGCGGGCGTAGTGGCCTTTGATGAGGCGGACGGTCAGGCGCAGTTCGCGTTGGAGTTGGTTGAAGTGGCGGTCGAGCAGGCGGATTTCGCTTTCGTTGAGCGTGGGCGCGCGCAGTTTGGCGGCGGTGGTCAGGAGCAGCTCGGTGGTGGTGACGATTTTGCGGTGGGCATGCTGCATGGCTTCCATCATATTGTTGCTGATGTGGCTTTCACCGGATGTTGCGGCCAGATGGCTGCGGCTTTTGACCATGCGGGCGTTGATTTTGCGCATTTTAATCATATTTTGTTCCAAACGCTCGCGCGTCATGCGCTTGCCGTTGCTGATTTCGGCAATCATTTTGGCGCAGTCGGTGAGGTTGTCGGCAAGCATGAAGCGCCACATCAGGGTGGAGCGCAGGGGCAGGAGTTTGGCGGCGGCAATGGCGATGGCGGCACCAATCAAAACGTTCATGGCGCGCATCAGGCCGCTGTCGAGCCAATGGTGGCTGCTGTCGCCGATGAGCATGCACATGGTCAAACCGGCAAGCATGGCGACATAGCCGTTTTTGCCGACTGCCGACCAACCGGCCACCGCGCTGGCGGCACCGATAATCAGATAGAAGAAAACGCCGTCTTGCAAATAATGCTGATTCAACCATAAAACGGCCAACCCAACACCCAAACCGATGGCCGTACCGAGCATGCGTTCGACCGCTTTGGAGTAAATCGCGCCTTGGAATTGCAGCATGCCGAGGACGACAAAGACGGTCATGCCGATCCACTCGCCGTGTTGCAGGTGGAAGACTTTGGCCAACAGGGTGGAAAACACGATTGCCAAGCCGAGGCGGAAGGCGTGGATATGGCGGCGATAGCGGTAGCGTTCGTAGGCGTTGAGCCAGCGTTCGGAAAAATGGAGGCGTTCGGATTGGGCAGGCATGTTGTAAGACGTATCGGTATGTGGGGATGTAAATTATAACTGATTGGTAAAGCAGATGAAATTTGAACTGCTCCCAAACGGTTTGTCCGATTGCGGATTTTCTCTGCCGCAAGCGGATATAATGGCGGCTTTGAATCAGACAGGCGGTGAAGAAATGGCGACGGTTTTAAGCGCAGGCGTGGACGAAGCGGGACGCGGCCCTTTGGTCGGCAGCGTATTTGCGGCGGCAGTGATTCTGCCGGAACATTTTGACCTGCCGGGTTTGACCGACTCAAAAAAGCTGAGCGAAAAAAAGCGCGATATGCTGGCGCAGATGATTAAGGAACAGGCGGTCGCGTGGAGCATTGCCTTTGCTGACCCCGACGAAATCCTGCAACTAAACATCCTGCACGCAACCATGGCCGCGATGAAGCGCGCAGTCGAGGGGCTGTCGGTCGCTCCCGACAAAGTGTGGATAGACGGCAACCGCGTGCCGAAAGATTTGAATGTCCCTGCCGAAGCCGTGGTCAAAGGCGACAGCAAAATTATTGAAATCTCTGCCGCTTCGGTTTTGGCCAAAACCGCGCGTGATGCGGAAATGTATGAATTGGCAAAACGCTATCCGCAATACGGGTTTGACCGTCACAAAGGCTACGGCACGGCGCAACATTTGGCCGCCTTGAAACAATACGGTGTATTGCCGGAACACCGCCGCGATTTCGCACCGGTCAAAACCTTATTGGCACAAGGCAATCTGTTTGAAGAATGAAAGCATAGCAAAAGGCCGTCTGAAAGATTTCAGACGGCCTTGTTTTTGGAAAAGTATTATTTCAACGCAGCCAAACACTCTTTAATCAATTCGGGGCCGCGATAAATCAAACCGCTGTACACCTGAACCGCACTGGCACCCAAGCGGATTTTTTCTGCCGCGTCCGCGCCGTTCATGATGCCGCCGACGCCGATAATCGGCAGTTTGCCGTCAATGCGTTCCGCTAAAAGTTTCAACACCTGATTGCTTTTCTCGCGTACGGGCAAGCCGCTCAAACCGCCTTGTTCGTCTGCGAGCGGATGGCTGCCCAAGCTTGATTTGTCGATGGTTGTGTTGGTGGCGATGATGCCGTCCATTTCCACAGATTTGACCACATGGGCGATGTCGCCGATTTGCGCTTCGTCCAAATCCGGCGCGATTTTGACTGCCAGCGGCACATATTTGCCATGCGCGGCTGCCAGTTGCGCCTGTTTGTTTTTCAAGGCTTCCAACAATGCGCTCAACTCGTCGCCGCCTTGCAAGGCACGCAGGTTTTTCGTATTTGGGGAAGAAATATTGACCGTGATATAGCTCGCGTGGGCGTAGGCTTTTTCCAAGCAAATCAGATAATCGTCGGCAGCGTTTTCAATCGGCGTAACGGCATTTTTGCCGATGTTTATGCCCAAAATGCCTTTAAGGCGGCTGTTTTCAATGTTGCGGATCATCGCGTCGATGCCGTGGTTGTTGAAACCCATGCGGTTGATGATACCTTGGTGTTCCGGAACGCGGAAAAGGCGCGGCTGCGGATTGCCCGGCTGCGGCTTGGGCGTTACCGTGCCGATTTCGACAAAGCCGAAACCCAAAGCGGCAAACGCATCGATACACTCGCCGTTTTTGTCCAAACCTGCCGCCAAGCCGACCGGATTGGGCAGCTGCAAACCCATCAGCTCGGTTGGCCGGGTGTGGCTGTCCACCTTGGGCAGCAGGCCGAGTTTTTCGATAGAACGCAAACTGTTGAGCGTGAAATGATGGGCCTTTTCTGCATCGAAACGGAACAGGATAGGGCGGACGAGTGAATACATGGCTGCGGCTTTCTGAACGGTTGATGAATTTGGCGTTATTTTACCTGAAACCGTTAAACTGCCCCAAACGTCTGTATCGATATGATTTTATTGTTTGGCGTCAAATGAAAATAAATAGGGTTTTTGCGTGTAATCGGATAGTTTATTAAAATGGTAAGAGAGAGGCTTTTCAGACGGCCTGATGGATGTATCAAAAGGCCGTCTGAAAAGTTTTGATTTGATTGTTTACCTGATACAGGAAGATTTTTATGAAACAGGCGGTTGATCCTTATGCGAGTTTCCGTGAATTGACGCTGCGGGGGATGATACTCGGCGCGTTGATTACGGTGATTTTTACGGCATCCAATGTGTATTTGGGCTTGAAGGTGGGCCTGACTTTTGCGTCTTCGATTCCGGCTGCGGTGATTTCGATGGCGGTTTTGAAGTTTTTTAAAGGCAGCAATATTCTGGAAAATAATATGGTGCAGACTCAGGCTTCGGCCGCGGGTACGCTCTCCAGTATTATTTTTATTTTGCCGGGTTTGCTGATGGCTGGTTATTGGGCAGGCTTTCCGTTTTGGCAGACTACGCTGCTGTGTATGTCCGGCGGTATTTTGGGCGTGATTTTCACTGTGCCTTTGCGTTATGCGATGGTGGTGAAGAGCGATTTGCCTTATCCGGAAGGCGTGGCGGCGGCTGAGATTTTGAAGGTCGGCGACCATGATGCGGACCAGCAGGAAGGCGGCAGCGGTATCAAGGAATTGGTGTCGGGCGGCGCATTGGCCGGTTTGATGAGCTTCTGTGCAAGCGGTTTGCGCGTGGTGGCGGACAGCGCGAGCTTTTGGTTTAAAGGCGGCGCGTCGGTGTTTCAAGTGCCGATGGGCTTTTCTTTGGCCTTGCTGGGCGCGGGCTATTTGGTCGGCCTGACCGGCGGTATCGCGATTTTGCTGGGTATTTCGATTGCCTGGGGTGTGGCCGTGCCTTATCTGTCGGCGCATATTCCGCAACCTGCCGATATGGAGATGATTCCTTTTGCGATGTCTTTGTGGAAGGAAAAAGTCCGTTTTATCGGCGCGGGTACGATCGGTATTGCGGCTATTTGGACGCTGTTGACTTTGATGAAACCGATGGTCGAGGGTATGCGCCTGTCTTTCCGCAATTTCGGCGGTGCGCAGATGACCGAACGTATGGAACAGGATTTGTCGCCTAAGGCGATGATTGCCTGGGTGTTGGCGATGATGCTGGTGTTGGGCGTGTCTTTCTTCCACTTTATCGGCGACTCGCATATTTCAGGCGGTTTGGCTTGGCTGTTGGTGGTTGTATGTACGCTGCTGGCTTCGATTATCGGCTTTTTGGTAGCCGCGGCTTGCGGTTATATGGCAGGTTTGGTCGGTTCGTCTTCCAGCCCGATTTCGGGTGTGGGCATCGTCTCTATCGTTATCATTTCGCTGGTGTTGCTGCTGGTCGGCGAATCCGGCGGCTTGATGGCTGATGAGGCAAACCGCAAATTCCTGCTGGCGTTGACGCTGTTTTGCGGCGCGTCTGTGATTTGTGTGGCTTCGATTTCCAATGACAACCTGCAGGATTTGAAAACGGGTTATCTGGTAAAGGCAACGCCTTGGAAACAGCAGGTTGCGTTGATTGTCGGCTGCGTTGTCGGTGCATTGGTGATTTCGCCTGTGTTGGAGCTTTTGTATGAAGCCTACGGCTTTACCGGCGCAATGCCGCGTGAAGGCATGGATGCGGCCCAAGCCCTTGCCGCACCTCAGGCAACTTTGATGACCACCATCGCCCAAGGTATTTTCTCGCACAATCTGCAATGGGATTATATTTTCACCGGCGTGGCCATCGGCGTGGCGTTGATTGCGGTCGATTTCACATTGCGCAAATCCTCCGGCGGCAAGCGTGCTTTGCCGGTATTGGCCGTGGGCATGGGCATTTACCTGCCGCCGTCTGTGAATATGCCGATTGTGATTGGTGCGGTATTGGCGGCTGTGTTGAAATCCGTCATCGCCCGCCGTCAAGAAAACCGTGAAGGCCGTCTGAAAAATGCGGAACGTATCGGTACGCTGTTCTCCGCCGGTTTGATTGTCGGCGAGAGCCTGATCGGTGTGATTATGGCGTTTATCATTGCCTTCTCCGTAACCAACGGCGGTTCGGATGCGCCTTTGGCCCTGAACCTGGAAAACTGGGATACGGCCGCCAAATGGCTGGGCTTGGCGTTTTTTGTTTTCGGTATGTTTGTGTTTGCACGCCGCGTGTTGAAAGCAGGACGCTAAGTTTGTAGGTTGAGAAAAGGCCGTCTAAAACCCAAAAAATTGGGGTTTCAGACGGCCTTTTTAGTGGAATTTGTTTGGAATGATTTTAGGAAGTTTGGGTATAATTATCGCGGGGCTAGGTAGTGAAACAGCCCCATGGCAGTGGGGCTGTTTTATTTGAACCTCCCTAGAAAGGAGAGTTTCAACATGAAACGAACCAAGCCGAAAGGTCGTTCATGGCTGAGACTGCGGACAGTCGTTAGGATTATCTTAACCCTGTTCCTGCTCTTAGTCAATTAAACGGCTGAAAACAAAAAACTGTTTTTCAGTTTCCGCCTGTTTGTCATGAACAGGCGGTTTTTTATTGTTTAACGCTGATTCAAACAATCTGCAATCGCTTTGGCAATTTTGGCACTGGCGCCTTGATGTTGCGAAATGAATTGCTCGGTGTGGCTGATCAGCTGTTGGCGCAGCGTTTCGTCGTCGAGGTATTGGCGCGTGGTTCTGTACCAGGCTTCGGCGGTTTCGACGCGGACGGCGGCTTTGGCTTCGACTGCGCCTTTGCAGGCTTGGGCGAAGTTGTAGTTGGAGTAGCCGAAGAGGGTGGGGACGCGGCAGGAAATGGGTTCGATGATGTTTTGGCAGCCGGCATCGACCAGGCTGCCGCCGACGAAGGCAATGTCTGCGCTGAGGTAGTAGGCGGCAAGTTCACCCATGCTGTCGCCTATCCAAACTTGTGTGTCGGGGGAAACGGGTTGTCCGTCGCTGCGTTTTTGGACAGTATAACCAAGCGATTTGGCGGTATCGTAGGCCGTCTGAAAGTTTTCAGGGTGGCGCGGTACGATGACCAGCAAGGCATTGCCGCGGTAGCCCTGCCATGCTTTGAGGAGCAGCTCGGCTTCGTCTGTGCCTTTGTACACGCGCGTGCTGGCGCAGACGACGACGGCTCGTGCGCCGATGCGTTCTTTAAAGGTGGTGGCAAGCGGACGCAGGTCGTCGGGGGGCGCGATGTCGTATTTGGTGTTGCCGCAGACGTGGACGTTGGATGCGCCGATGAGGTGCAGGCGTTCGGCATCGGTGGCGGTTTGGGCAAAGCAGCCGGAGAGGCTCTGCATGGCAGGCTCGACCAACTTGCGGATTTTGAGGTAGCCGCGTTGGGATTTTTCGGAGAGGCGCGCGTTGGCCAAAAAGAGGGGGATGCCTGCTTTTTGGCAGCCGTGCATCAGGTTGGGCCAGATTTCGGTTTCCATCAAAATGCCGCAGATGGGGCGGTGTTCGGCTAAAAATCGTGCGACCCATTCGGATTTGTCGTAGGGCAGGTAACGGCATTGCGCATCGGGAAACAGGGATTGCGCGGTGGCGCGGCCGGTCGGCGTCATTTGGGTAATCAGAAACGGCGAATCGGGAAAATGGCGGCGCAATGCCTGGACTAAGGGTTCGGCCGCACGTGTTTCGCCGACGGATACGGCGTGTATCCAAATCGGGCGTTGTACGGGATCGGGATACGCCTGCCCGAAACGCTCGCCCCAATGCTCGAGATAGGCTGGGGATTTGAGGGCGCGGCGGCGCAGGTGGCTGCGGATCAGGAAGGGGGCGAGGTGCCACAGCGTGGCGTAAAGGCGGCGTATCATGCTTACGGGTCTTGTGTCGGAATAGGCCTATTTTATCGGAAACTGAAACGGAAGATATAGCTTTGATGCGTGTTTTACGCAAAGGAAACAGGCCGTCTGAAAGGTTTCAGACGGCCTTTAATGCGGGCATAAACGCGTTTACTTCACTTGCGCCATGTATTTTTTCAGACGGCCTTTGCTTTGCATGGCGCGGTTTTCCATTTCATCGACAACGGCTTGCGCTTTGGCTTTGTTCACCGGTTTGCCGACCTGAATCACGCCGCTCATGTTCATCATGCGGTGTGGCGGGCAGGTATAGACATACACGCCTTCTTTGTCGAGTTTGAGGGTGAAGTCTTTACCGTCTTCGGAGAGGAAGTCGGCAACGCCGTCGGGCAGGGCTTTGCTTTGTACCCAGTGGCCGCTGTTGGCGGCTTTGAAGGTAACAGTATCGCCGACTTTGGCGTTGACGTAGCCGGGTTCGAACACCATGCTGCCGTCTTTGCCGTTGTCGAGCATTTTGACTTCGTGGTTGGCGGCGTATGCGCTAAGGGAAGCGGTCAGCATCAGGAGGAAGAGGGATTTTTTCATGGAGAAAGTCCTTTCTAAGGATAAAAAATATGGGGCGGGCTGATGAGTCGGAGAGGCAAGCCTTGGGCTTACCGCCCTCTCCCTAACCCTCTCCCGCAGGAGAGGGGATAAGTTGCAGGGAGTTTGCAGGCCGGATGCTCAAATCCGACATTTGCAGGGGCGGTTAAGTTACGCACTCTTCCGCATCGGGCGGATAACGGGCAGACCTTTGCTGTCGTACAAAAGCTCGATGTCCACTTTATACAGCCTGCCGATCATGTCCGCCTGTAACACGTCCTGCGGCGCACCCTGCGCCTGTACTTTGCCTTCGCCGAGCAGAATCACGCCGTCTGAAAACTGCGCGGCGAGGCTCAAATCGTGCAAGACCATCAGCGTAACCAGATTGTGTTCGTGCGTGTATTGCACCACGCGCTCCAAAAGATTGAGCTGATGGTGCATATCCAGCGCGCTGACCGGTTCGTCCAGCATCAGGATTTCGGGGCGACGCAGCATGACTTGGGCAAACATCACGAGCTGCCGCTGTCCGCCGGAAAGCCGCATGACGTCTCGGTGCGCCAGATGGCCGATGCCCAGCTCCGCCATGATACTTGCGGCTTCGTGCAGCAGTTCGTCGCCGACGTGCATGTGCAGCGCGTCCATGCGGCCGAGCAACACGACTTCCAGCGCGGTCAGCGAGGCTTCGGCGGCGGTGTCCTGCGGCATATAGCCTATGCGTTTGCGCCAGCTTTGCAGGTGGATTTTGCTCAACACTTCGTCGCCGTAGCGGATAGCGCCTTTGTGCGCCACTTCGCCGAAAATCGTTTTCATCAGCGAAGATTTGCCCGTGCCGTTGGGGCCGAGCACGGAATAGACTTTGCCTTGTTCCAGCGTCAAATCGATATTGTCGGCGACCACATAATCGCCGCGCCGGATGTGTACGTTTTCAAGTTTCAACATTTCAGACGGCCTATCGTTTCGTTAATACAATCCAGAAGAAGAACGGTACGCCGACAAACGACGTAACGATGCCCACCGGAAACAGCGCACCCGGAATAATCACCTTGGACAACACGCTGGCCACCGACAAAAACGCCGCCCCCGCCAGCATCGCGCCGGGTAGGAAGAAACGTTGGTCTTCGCCCAAAAGAATCCGAGCCACATGCGGCGCGACCAGTCCGATGAAGCCGATGACGCCGACAAAACTGATTGCCGTTGCCGTCATTACCGCCACCAATACCAAAGTTTTCAGGCGCAAAAATTGCAGATTGATGCCCAGCCCGACGGCGCGTTCTTCACCCAAGCGCAGCGCAGTCAGCTTCCACACATCGCGCGAAAGCAGAAACACGCATACCGCCGTAACCGCCGCCGTAACGATGACTGTTTCCCAAGTTGCCTTGTTCAAACTGCCGAACAGCCAAAACAGAATCTGCTGCGAAATCTCAGGCGCGGCGATAAACTGAATCAGCGACAAAATCGACTGAAACAGAAACAACAGCGCAATCCCCACCAGCACCAACATCGCCGAGTTGAAGCGGCGTGCCGAGGCAAACAGAAACAAGATGCCCGAAGCCAGCATGGTCATTACAAACGCGCCGATGGGAACGGCGACTGTTTCAGGCAGCCCGAAACCGCCGAACGCAATCACCGCCGACGCGCCCAAACCCGCCGCCGCCGCCAAGCCCAGCGTATAAGGGCTGGCCATCGGGTTGTTCAGGAGCGTTTGAATTTCCGCACCGCCGACACCTAAAGCCGCGCCGACCACCAAGGCCATCACCGCAATCGGCAGGCGCAAATCCATCACAATCAGGCGGTTCATTTCATCGACTTCGGGTTTGCCCAGCAAAACATTGACCACTTCGCCGACGGGCAGCGTGTCTGTCATCGCAGGGCCGGTGGCGATGTCGAATAGGAAACTGACCGCTGCGATGACTAAAAACATCAACACAATCAACCAACGCTTGCCTTCCAACTTGCGCTGGTTTTTCACAATCTCGGCGACAACCGAATCATTCATGTTTCAAACCTTTAAAAAAGAGTGTTGTGAAAGGGAAGAAACAGGTTTGCCTTTTTCTTCCGCAAAAATTTCAGACGGCCTTCCGATTTAAAAGGCCGTCTGAAAATCTAAATTACCTTATTGTCCTTTCGGATAGAGGTAGAACGTGCCGTTCGGTACAACAGGCAGGTTTTGACGGTAGAAGTCCATATAGGTCTTCTCAGGGTTGAAATCCTTAAACAACTGCGGATAAATCGCTTTGGCCATAAACTGAATCGATGCGCTGTCGGACAGCGTGCGCGAGTTAGCGTGGTAGGCGGCGTAGAGGCGGTTGTTTTTAATCGCAGGCAGGTTGGCCCAGCCAGCGCGTTTGGCAAAGCCTGCCAAGCGTTTTTCCGCTTCGGCTTTTGGAATGCCCCAGCCCATGACCATGGCGGCAGGGTTTTTCTTCAATTCGGTTTCGCGGCCGGTAATCACGATCACGTCGGGTTTGGCGGCGAGGACTTTTTCAGGATTGATCGGGCCGTAGAATTCGACCGAAGAAGCGGCGATATTGTTGCCGCCGACCAGTGTCGCCATCGAACCCCACATGCTCTTGCCGAAGGTAACGCTGTGTTCGGCAGGGCCTTTGTTGCCGAACTCGATATAGACTTTAGGCTTGGGCAGGTTGGCTTTTTGCACGCGCGCTTGGATGGTGTCGGCAACGCGTTTGTAGTCTGCCGCCAGTTTGTCGGCTTTTTGCTGCTGGCCGGTCAGCGTGCCGATAAGCTTGGTCGATTGGACGTGTTTGGCCACTGTTTGCGCGTTGTAGTCCAACACGACGATGGGGATGCCGGCCTTGTTGATGCGGTCGAGATCGGAACCCAAAGCCTTGTATTGCCATTCGGCCAAAACCAGCAAATCGGGTTTCAGTGCCAATACTTTCTCAATCGAGAATGTGCCGACTTCCACTTCGCCCACGTCGGTCAGCTGATTCAGTTTAGGCACGGCTTTGCTGAATGCCGCCCAGCTTGGCGGCGCCCAGTCGGCCCAAACTGCTTTGGAAAAACCAACGACGTTGTCCAGCGCGGTTTTGCCGCCGATGGCCATGTAGTCTTGGTAGTAGAAGCCCAACACTACGCGCTTGGCAGGCAGGTCGACAGTTACCTTACGGCCGAGGATATCGGTCAGCTGAACGGGTTTGGCAAAAGCGGATACGGAGCCGACTGATAAAGCGGCGGCGGCAATCAAAGCAGAAAGTTGCGTAAATCTCATGAATCATTCCTTTAAAATATGATGATAATTACTATCTTTTTATAAATTTACAAGGTATTGAATCTTTTTTCAAGCGAATGTAGGGATAGACATATTTCGAAATAAAAAGTTTCATCATTAAAACGAAGGTATAGTGTTTATATAGGGCTTGGGTGTACTGAAGACCTAGTAAAAAGGAATGATATGGGGTGCCTAAAGCCATGGTGGGCAGTAGCTGGAATGGATCGGTAAAGGGTTTTTTATTGCAAAAAAATAAAAGGTATTCGGTTGAAAACAAGGCCGTCTGAACCTTGCAATCAGGGTTCAGACGGTCTTTGGTGTAGGCATAAAAGTTTTATTTCACTTGCGCCCTATATTTTTCAGACGGCCTGTAAGCAGTGTTTGGGAAAAGTGAAAAAGGTTGGTTTTTGAAATGGCGAAATAGGGAAGAAGAGGGCTTGAGGGAGAATCGGGCATAAACTAAAAATGGGGACGAATAAAAAGGGCGTGTATCGAAACACGCCCTTTTTAGAGATTCAGACGGTCTGTGATTCCGCCTGTTCGCTTTGGTTGATGATTTTAATCAGTTTTTCGGCTTTTTCCGGGTCTTCGCAGCGCAGGATTTTGGCGGCATCGTTTTCGAGATGGCCGGTGTGGCTGTGCAGGATGATGTTTTTAACCGAAAGCAGGTTGTTGGGGTTCATGGAGAAGCGACGCAAGCCCATGCCGAGCAACAGTCGGGTGAAGACGGTATCGCCGGCCATTTCGCCGCAGATGGACACGCCTTTTTCCATGCGGTTTGCCGTACGGATAATGTGTTGCAGCGTTTTGAGGACGGCAGGGTGGCCGGGTTGGTAGAGGTGGCTGACGCTGTCGTCGCCGCGATCGACCGACAGGAGGTATTGAATCAGGTCGTTGGTGCCGATGGAAACGAAGTCGACGAGCTTGAGGATGCTGCCGACGGTCATGGCGGCGGACGGGATTTCGATCATGCAGCCGATGCTGACCGGGCCGAAGGTTTCGCCGCGTTCGGTCAGTTGGCGTTGGGCCGTGTCCAGATGGATAAGGCATTGGCGCACTTCGGAAATGGATGTAATCATCGGCCACATCATACGTACGGGGCCGTGGGCGGCGGCGCGGAGGATGGCGCGCATTTGGGTGCGGAACATGACCGGCTCGGCGAGGCACAGGCGGATGCCGGTCAGGCCGAGCGCGGGGTTGAGGCTGCCGTTGGGCGTGCTGTTTTGGCCGAACCAGCGCGGATTTTTATCGACACCCAAATCGACGGTGCGGATGGTGATGTTTTTGCCTTTGAGTTTTTTGACGATGCCGGCATAGACTTCGTATTGTTCGTCTTCGGTCGGCATGTTGTCGCGGTTGAGGTAGAGGAATTCGCTGCGGAACAGGCCGACGCCGTCTGCGCCGAAGTTGTGCAGGGCTTTGATGTCTTCGGCGGATTCGATGTTGGCCAAAAGTTCGATGTTGATGCCGTCGGCCGTGGTGGCGGCGGTTTTCTTGATTTTGTTGAGTTCGCGCTTGTGGCTGCGGTATTCGCGGGCGAGGCGGCGGTATTCGTTGAGGACGACTTCGTCGGGATCGATGATGAGGACGCCGTTGATGCCGTCGACGATGACGATTTCGTTTTCGGTAATGAGTTTGCGGGCGTTATGCAGGCCGATGACGGACGGGATGTCGAGGCTGCGGCCTAAGATGGCGGTGTGGCTGGTCGGGCCACCGGCATCGGTTACGAAGGCGGTAATGTGCTGCTCTTTGAATAGTACGGTATCGGCAGGCGAGAGGTCGTGCGCGATGAGGACGGTGTCGTCAAACAGGTTGCCGGCGAGGTTGATTTCGTTGCTTTGGCCGACAAGGTTGTTGTGGATACGGCGGACGACTTGGAGCATGTCCTGTTTGCGTTCGCGCAGGTAGTCGTCGTCGATGCTGTCGAACTGGGCGGCGAGTTTGTCGCTTTGTTGTTTCAATGCCCATTCGGAGTTGATTTTCTGCTCGCGTAAAATGTCGATGGGTTCGCGCGAGAGGGTGACGTCGGTCAGCAGCATCAGGTGCAGGGAGATGAACGCGCCCAATTCGGTCGGGGCGTTTTCGGGAATCGCGCCGCGCAGCTGTTCCAATTCTTTGCGCGTGGCTTTGATGGCGTTGTCGAAACGGGCAACTTCGGCATCGAGTTTGTCGGGATCAATGTCGTATTGGGGGACTTCCGTTGTGCCGCGCGTGATGAGGTGGGCGTGGCCGATGGCAATGCCTTTGCCCGCGGCTACACCGTGTAGGACGATGCTCATTATTCGCCCTCGCCGAAGTAGTCGTTGATGAGGTCGGTCAACGCCTGCATGG
This sequence comes from Neisseria sp. HMSC064D07, assembly GCF_001837185.1. Taxonomy (NCBI): domain Bacteria; kingdom Pseudomonadati; phylum Pseudomonadota; class Betaproteobacteria; order Neisseriales; family Neisseriaceae; genus Neisseria; species Neisseria sp. HMSC064D07. The sequence goes on from NZ_KV831706.1 coordinate 114,285, forward strand.
CGGCGGCTTCGTCTGCGCCTTCTGTTTCCAGCTCAATCACGGTGCCTTTGGCGGCGGCCAGCATCATCAGGCCCATGATGCTTTTGCCGTTGACGCGGTTACCGTTTTTGGTGACCCAGACTTCGCTTTGGAATTGGGAGGCGGTTTGGGTGAATTTGCTGGAAGCGCGCGCGTGCAGGCCGAGTTTGTTGATGATTTCGATTTCTTGTTTGAGCATGAATGTCCCCTAAATGTAATGTTCGTAAAGTGAATGTTTTCAGACGGCCTTAGCCGTGTTCTTTGCACACCAGGTCTTCAGGTGCGGATGTAATGGCGAAAATGCCCCGGATGGCGGCTTCTTTGACGGTTTCGGTGAAGTCGGAGAGGTTTTCGGCTTGTGATGAGTATTGGATGGCTTTAATCATCATCGGGGCGTTGAGGCCGGTCAGGATGGCGGATTTGTTTTCGCGCACCAGTCGGCGTGCGGCGTTGCACGGTGTGGCGCCGAAGATGTCGGTCATGATCAGCACGCCGCGGTTGTCGGGAAATTCCTGCAACGCGGCGATGGCGTTGTTGATGATGTCGTTTTGATCCTCGTCGGGCTGTACGCCGAGGATGTGGAGATTTTCGGGGAAGCCGTTGGGAAAGAAATGGTCGGCCAAACCGCGATAGGCTTCACCTATGGTTTCATGTGTAATGATTAACAAACCTATCATGATGTGTTCCTAGCATGGGGTTGAGGCCGTCTGAAGATTTTTCAGACGGCCTTTGTTTTATTTATTGTTTAAGGCGTAGATTTCGCCGAGGTTGCGCCAACAGCCGGCGGCGTCCATACCGTAGCCGAAGACGTAGCGGTTGGGCACGTTCAAACCGACATAATCGGCTTTGGTTGGTTTTTCTTTGTCGATCAGTTTGTTGGCAAATACGGCCGCACGGCAGCTTGCCGCGCCCATTTCCAACAGTTTTTCCTGAATGGCAGCCATGGTGTGGCCTTCGTCTAGGATGTCGTCCAAAACGACTACATGACGGCCTTTGATTTGCTCGGGGTCGGGCATGCGTTTCCAGTTGAACGCGCCGCCTGCGAGTTTGTCGCCGTAGCGGGAAACGTGGACGTAGTCAAAGTCCAAAGGAAAGCGCAACAGCGGCAACAACTGTCCTGTAAACACCACCGCACCACCCATTACAGGCAGGAGCAGGGGGTATTTGCCGCCCAAGTCGCGGGTAATGTCGTCGGCAACTTTTTGCAAGGCCGCGCGGCATTGTTCTTGGTCAAACAGCAAGTCGGCATTGTCCAGCATGGCTTGGGTTTCAAGGCGTTTGGTTTCTAAGTCGGTCATCATAGGTCGTGTTGAGTGCGGTCAAAAACAAATTATATAGCGGATTTAATCAATTTTCGATACAAGGTGCGGCAATAGTGTAGTGAAAGTGAAGGGGGGTTGAGCCGACCACGTTCAGACGGCCTTTTGCCCTTCCGCTTCGTCCACCAGCAAAAATGCCGTTAAAGCCAAAGCGGTCAATACCGCCGTCAACACCATCGCCCGTCCGTAATTGTCCGCACCGGCGCGTCCGAGATAATCGTAAATCAAAGTGGTCAGCGTCTGCCATTCGGGACGCGACAGGAACAATGTGGCCGCAAATTCGCCGATACACGTTGCCGAAGCCAAAGTCAGGCCGCGCCGCAAAGCCGGTTTCAATAAAGGCGCGGTGACATAACAGGCCGTCTGAAAACCATTTGCGCCCATGGTGCGCGCCGCCGCCGCGTAATCTTTGGGCAAACCGTCCCATGCAGTCAGTACGTCTTTGGCCACAAACGGATACGCCAACAGCGCGTAAGTCGCCGTCAGCAGCCACAGCGAAGCCGTCCACTGCGGATAGAGCAGCAAAACGCCAAACGCGATGCACACAGGCGACACCATAAACGGCAAAAACATCAGCGCGCGCAACCACGCCATTTGCCGTGCCGCCGCCGCATACAGCACGCCCAAAACCGTCGCCGCCGCCACCGCTGCTGCCGAGAAACGGACGGTGTTCCACACTGCCGCCCACGTTTGCGCTTCCAGTAAAACTACCCAAGAAGAGCCTGCCGATACCGCCTTGAGCCACACCGCCGCCAAGGGCAGCAGGCAGCATACTGCCAACATTACCAATACCGTTGCCGTCAGCCATTTTTCCCAAGCCCATATCGGCGCACGCGGAGGCAAAGGCGAGACCGACTTATCCACAGTCACGCGCCTGCTCCAATACGCATACAAACCGCCTGCCGCCGCCGTAACTGCCAGCACCAGCCACACCAACACCGACGCACGCGCCATGTCCAACTCATACGCCACCAGCCGGTAGATTTCCACTTCCACCGTTGCAAAACGTTCGCCGCCGAGCAGTAAGGCCAGTCCGAAGCCTGAAAAACAATATAAAAACACCAAGCACGCGCCGCCGGCAACCCACGCGCGCACCACCGGCCATTCGACCCAGACAAACCGCCGCCACGCGTCCGCGCCCAAAGATTGTGCCGACAGCAACCGCGCCTGCGGCACACGCACAAATCCCTGATACGCCGAGCGCACCAAAACCGGCAGGTTGAAAAACACGTTGCCGTAAATCAGCAGCCACGGCGTGTCCTGCCAACCTGCCGCCAGCATACCGTGTGCGCCAAACAAGGCCAGCACGCCCATGCCTGCTACCAAAGTCGGCATCACAAAAGGCAGCATCAGCAGGCGTAAAACCGTGCGCCGTCCGGCAAAGTCCATCCGCGCCAGCACCCACGCCGCAGGCACGCCCAAAGCCGTGACCAAGACGCAGGTCAAAACCGCCTGTGCCACCGTCCAGCCCAAGCGCAGGCGCATATAGTCATCAGCCACCACTTCCGCCCAAGCGCCTTCGCCGTCGTAAAACGCCAGCGACAGCAAAGGCGCAGCCACCATGACCGCCAAAAAACCCAAAGGCAGAAGCAACAGCGCAAACCGCCGAATCCAAACCTGCATCGATGCGTACCCGAGAATAAAAACGCCTATTTTAGCCCGAGTTCGGCATAGAAGGTGGTATTCCTGCCCTTGTTTTCAGACGGCCCGGGCAGCCTGACGGATAAAACCGCCGTTTCTTCAAATTTTCCAAACATTTACGAAATCTCTTCAAAAAGGCAACATAATTGGTTCGGCATTTTTGTTACAATGCCGCCGATTCAAAAAAACCAAATAAATCAAAAACAAGGAAACATTATGACCGCTACACGCCCACAAACCTACGATGCCGTCGCGCGCGCGTTGCACTGGCTGACCGTACTCGGTTTTATCGGCATCCTCTCCACCATTACCGTTTGGACCATCTACGATGGCGAAGAATGGGTCAAATCGCTCTTCGGCGTACATAAATCCATCGGTTTCATCACGCTGCTGGTGATTGCCGTGCGCATTGTTTGGGCCTTGCTTAATGCATCCAAACGTCCTGCCGCCGACAGCTTTGCCGCCAAAGCAGGCCACCTTGCCCTTTACGTCCTCATGCTTGCCGTTCCCGTTATCGGCATGATCCGCCAATACGGCGGCGGTCGCGGCCCATTGAAAGTATTCGGTGTCCAAGTGATGCAGGGTTCGCCAGAGAAAATCGAATGGATGTCCAACCTCGGCAATATGGCGCACGGCAAACTCGGCTGGCTGCTTTTTGCGCTTGTCGCCGGCCACATCGCCATGGTTGTTGTTCACCGCATTCAAGGCCACGACGTTTTGTACCGCATGATCGGCCGCCGTTCTTAAGTGTAAAACGGTAAACAGCCAAGGCCGTCTGAAAACAGTTTGGCTAAGCAAAAACTGTTTTCAGACGGCCTTTTTGTATTTGTGTTAATCTGCAAAAGTAGGGCAGGCATTTTGCCTGACTGTTGTCTAAATACTGTAAACCGTACCGAGAAACACCATGACTGCTCCCATTCTCGCCATCACATCCGGCGAACCGGCCGGCATCGGCCCCGACATCTGCCTTGATTTGGCTTTCGCCGACCTTCCTTGCCGCCCTGTTGTTTTGTGCGACAAAAACCTGTTGGTAAAAAGAGCCGAACAGCTTGGCAAATCCGTCATCTTGCGCGACTTTCAAGCCCAAGCGGCTGATCCGTTGCCCAAGGGCGAACTCGAAGTCCTGCATATTCCTTTAGATGCCGAGTGCCAGGCGGGCGAACTCAATCCTGCCAATGCCGCGTATGTCCTCCGATTGCTGGATACGGCGTATCAAGGCATTTCAGACGGCCTGTTTGCCGGTATGGTGACCGCGCCGCTGCACAAAGGCATCATCAACGATGCCCACGCAGGCAACGGCTTTTTCAGCGGCCATACCGAATACCTCGCCGAAAAAAGCCATACCGAACAAGTCGTCATGATGTTAACCGGCGGTGGCCTGCGCGTGGCGTTGGTGACCACCCATCTGCCGCTGAAAGACATTTCCGCCGCCATCACGAAGCCTTTAATCGAGTCGGTTGTCCGCATTCTTGAACACGACCTGCGCCATAAGTTCGGCATAGCCAAACCGGTCATCCTCGTTACCGGCCTCAATCCCCACGCCGGCGAAGGCGGCCATTTGGGACACGAAGAAATTGACACCATTATTCCGGCGCTTCATGCCCTGCAGGCCGAAGGCATAGATGCACGCGGCCCTTATCCGGCTGATACTGTGTTCCAACCTTTTTTACTCAAAGATGCCGATGCCGTCCTCGCCATGTATCACGACCAAGGACTGCCGGTGCTCAAATATGCCGGTTTTGGTGAAGGCGTGAACATCACCCTCGGCCTGCCCTTTATCCGCACTTCCGTCGATCATGGCACGGCCTTGAACTTGGCAGGCACAGGCAAAGCTGATTCCGGCAGTTTGATTACCGCTGTCCGCGCCGCGCTCGATATGGCGCACAATATGCAGAAACAGGCCGTCTGAAACGTGAAGATTTAATCGTTTGCAGGCGTAATCTGTCCCCGTAAAAGCATCATCAGGGGATATTTGCCTGTCGGTATGAAGCCGATGGATGTTTGGACAATAATCAGCACTTTATTGGAAAAACCATATCAAAAGGCCGTCTGAAACCCTAATTAGGTTTCAGACGGCCTTTCAGTTTTTTGGTTTACCAAATTTCAGACAAAGTTTCTTTGACTTTGGCCTTCACTTCCGCACCAAAGCGGCGGCTGAGCATTTTGCTGAAATCGTCTTGCGGCGTGTAGTTGACCAGTTCAGGAGCTTTGACAACATCTCGGGCAACGCTGTAAATGCTGCCGAAGTCGTCAATCAGGCCGACCTGTTTGGCTTCTTTACCGGTATAGATGCGGCCGCTGAAAACGTCGGGATACTGTTTGTCTTTCAACCTTGCACCGCGGCCGAGTTTGACGGCTTTGATGAACTCTTGGTGGATATCGCCCAACATGCTTTCCCAGATTTGGGTTTGCGCCGGCGTTTCAGGTGTGAAAGGGTCGCCCATACCTTTGTTGCTGCCGGCAGTTTTCAGACGGCGTTTGACACCGGCTTTGTCCATCAGGCCGGTAAAGTCGAAACCGCCGCCGATCACGCCGATGCTGCCGACAATGCTGGAAGGGTCGGCGTAAATTTTGTCGGCTGCGGCGGCAATGTAGTAGCAGCCGGAAGCGCACATGTCTTCGGCAACGAGGTAGACAGGGATGTCTTTGTGTTCGGCTTTGAGGCGGCGGACTTCGTTAAAGGCCGTATTGGACACGACAGGCGAACCGCCGGGGCTGTTGGCGCGAATGATGATGGCTTTGGCGTTGCCGTTGTTGTAGGCGGCTTCCATACTGTCGCGCAGGATTTGGACTTGGTCGTCGATGTCGTTGCCGATTTCGCCGGTCAAGTCGATAACGGCGGTGTGTTCGCTGCGGGCTTGGATGCTCGTGGTTTTTCCTTCTTCTTCCGCAAGGCCGAAGATTAGGCTGAGGAAGATGAGGACGGCGACGCCACGCCAGATATTGCGCCAAATGCGGGCGCGGCGTTGTTCTTGGTAGGCGGCGAGGAGGACTTCGCGCAGGGTGTTGCGCTCCCAGTTGTCGACGGGGGTTGAGGCTGAAGAGGGTGTGTTTTGGGCATCGCCTTCACGGTGGATTCGGTATTGCATGATGTGATGTGCTTTCTTGTAGGCCGTCTGAATGTTCAGACGGCCTTATCGGTTTTAGTTGATGGAATAGCCGCGCAGGTATTGCGTACGTTCGCGGGTCATGCGGGTTTCACACTGCAGGCGCAGGTATTCTGCTTGTGCGGCGCTGTCTGCGGACGCGGCGGCTTGTTGGCAGTTAAGTTTTTTGCTTTGAATCCAGGCGCGTTGCTCGCCGAGGATTTGTTGTTTGACATCGCTGTCCATACCGCCCCAGAGGTCGTTGATCTCGCCGTCCGCCTGACGGTTTTGCGCGCGCGCGTTGTCAAGTTCGCTTTGGCTGAGGCCGGGCGGTTCGTTGCGCGGAGTTTCACGGTCAGGGTGCAGGACTTCGTAGTCTGAATCGTCGTCATCATCGGTCAAACCGACGGCTTGGCTGGCGGCGTTGTTTTCAAGGATGTCTTGCGGATTGACAGTCGGCGGCTCTTCTGTATTTTGGTTTTGCAGCAGCTTGATGGCCTGCTCTTTGGATACAGGTTTGCCGTCTATCATGACGATGCTTTTCACGCCGTAGGGCAGCAGGGTGGCGGAAAGGGTTTGGGCCGTGGTGCTCAGGGTGTTGTCTTCGAGAACTGGTTTGCCGTCTTTATCGGGGGTGTAGAGCAGGGTGGTGCTGAACGTGTTGTTTTCAAAAGTCAGGTTGCTGCCCATCAGTTTTTGTTCGAGCATGTCGGACAACGGGGTGTTGCCGTAAATCAGCGGGCTGTTGTCTATGGCCGTCTTGAGGATGGTGTCGGGAATGCGGATTTTGAGGTTGGCGCGGCAGATGGCTTTGCCGTCGTCTTCGGTTTCTTTGGGGTCTTCAAGCAGGGTTTCTAATTCGAGGCCGGCGGCGATGATTTTGTCGGCATCGACAAATTGGCGGTTGTCATTGCGGGCAAAGGAGCGCGCTTGTTGTTTGAGGGTGTCTTCGATGGTGGTACGGATGTTTTGCAGTGTGGCCGGTTGGGCGCAATCAAGTGCGGCTTTGGGCTCTTCTTTGCTGCATGCGGCAAGAAGAATCGTGCTTAAAATCAATACGGAAGCGGTTTTTTTGTACATGGGTACTCCTGAAGATGACGGCCTTTCAGACGGCCTGACGTGCTTATCATAACAAAAGCACTTGCAGCAAGTAAATGCGGCAAGTGCTTTTCTATGTCAGACGTATCAGCCTTTGATGACGCTGATGAAGCCGGAGAGGATGGCGGCGTTGAGCAAGTCAACGAAGAACGCACCCACCATAGGTACAATCAAGAAGGCTTTGTGAGACGGGCCAAAAGTTTGGGTAATGGACTGCATATTGGCAACGGCAGTCGGGGTGGCACCCAAACCGAAGCCGCAGTGACCGGCTGCCAATACGGCAGAGTCGTAATCGCGACCCATGAAGACGTAGGTAACGAAAGTGGCGTACAGAATCATCACGACGGTTTGTACGGCCAAGATGATGGTTACAGGGCCTGCCAGACCGGTCAATTCCCACAGTTTCAGGTTCAGAAGAGCCATAGACAGGAAGAGTGACAGGGAGGCGTTACCGAATACGTCGATGGCACGGTCAAACATATTGACTTTGAAGGCGGCAGTCAGGACGTTGCGGATGACCACGCCTGCAAACAGACACCATACGAATTTAGGCAAGTCGAAGAAGGCTTTGTCGTAGCTGTCCACGATTTCGGCAAAAGCCAAACATGCGGCAAACATCGCGAGCGTTTCGACAGCGGAGTCAGCCGTAATCAGGCGAGTGCGCTGTGCTTGTTCGAAGATGTCATCAGTAGCATCGTTGTCGTCGGATTTGGCAGTTTTGACGATAGGTTTACGGCCCATTTTGTTGATCAGACGGCGTGCAACAGGACCACCGATCAAACCGCCGAATACCAGGCCGAATGTTGCAGAAGCCATACCTAAGCCGGTTGCGCCGGTCAGGCCGAATTTGCTTTCAAAGTCAGGACCCCATGCACCGGCGGTACCGTGACCACCGGTCAGGGTAATCGAACCGGTAATCAGGCCAATCAGCGGATCCAAGCCCAATGCGCTCGCCAAGCCGACACCGACAAAGTTTTGGACGATGATAAATGCGCCCACCACGGCGGTAAAGATAACCAAAGGCAAACCGCCCGCTTTCAAACGGGAGAAGTCGGCGCTCAAACCGATGGATGTAAAGAAGATGAGCATGAACGCATCTTGCAGCGGTTTTTCAAATTTGAAGCTGACGCCGTAGGCTTCGTGCAGGGCGAACAGGACGATAGCGGCAACCAAACCGCCGGCGACCGGCTCGGGAATATTGAAGTCTCGTAAGAATTTGATTTTTTGAACCAGAAATTTACCAACCAGCAACACGAGTGTGGCGGCAATCAGTGTGTAATAACTGTTGAATTCCCATTCCATGTTGTTTCACCTCCTAGAAATGTTTTTCCGAGCATCCGTTTTTGTTCCGGATGTAGTGTGTTTCAACGCTTGGCGTTATCCGCCGAGTGTCATGGTATTGATGCGCGGGCAAGGTGTTTTCAGAAAGAAATGAAAACAATGACGTGTCCGTGAAAAATAACTGGCAAATATTAGGGGAATAGTTAAAGATTGTCAAAAAATGCGAGTGTAAATATTTTCAGACGGCCTTTTGACCGATGGCATGGTGCACTTCGCGGCGCCATTGTTCTAATAGGGATGTTAATGATTCGGCCGAAGTGTGGCCGTTGCTGATGGCGGCCTGCAGCCAGTAGCAGGCGGTCGGAACATGACAGCCGACACCTTGCCCGTGATAGTAAAAACAGGCGAGGTGGTATTGGGCGGAAGGGTGGTTTTGTTCGGCTGCGATTGCGTACCAGTGGGCGGCCGCCCGAGGGTCTTGCGCCGTACCGAGGCCGTAATGGTAGATGCGGCCTAAGGCTGCCGCCGCGTTTTTATGGTGGAATTCGGCTGCTTCCATGTAATTCTTGCGCGCGGCATTGTAGTCTGCGTAGCGACCGATGGCGTGGGCTTGTGCTTCCGCCAAACGGTAGATGGTTCCGATTTGTTGCTGTTGCAGGGCGGCTGTTTTGATTTGTTCGTATTGTTGCGGATGGTACAGTGCGGCGTCGCTGATGAGTTTTTGTGCCGCGGAGGCAGAACCTAACGTGGCGGCACGGTGGTAGTAATCGTGCGCGATATGGTTGTCGGCTTTGATGCCGAGGCCGTAGCGGTAGAGGTCGCCCATGATTTTCAGGGCTTCGGGATGGTTTTTTTCGGCAGCGGCTTTGGCGTAGCGTGCCGCTTGGAACGGGTCTCGTTCGGAAAGTTCGCCGGTCAGGGCGTATTGGGCCAGCTTGGCCTGTGCTTCCGCTTGTTCCTTATCGGCGGCACGACGATACCATTCTAAGGCTTCGGGTTTGCGTTGGGCGGCAAGAAGGTCGGCCAGCAGGGTTTGTGCGGCGATGTGGCCGGCTTGCGCGGCTTGTTCGAGATATTGTTCGGCTTGTGCGTGGTTGTGGCTGACGCCTGTGCCGTAGAAGTAGATTTGACCGAGTTGCCAGCAGGCAGCAGTCACACCGAGCGTGGCCGCTTTTTCGTATTGTTCGATGGCTGTTTCAACGTCGCCTTGGCGTTGATGATGGCGTGCCAGATGGTAATACGCAGGCGCAGCATATCGGGCAGCGGCAAGCTCCGCCCAGTAGAGGGATTGTGGATCATTGCGCTGTGCGTGGTAACGCATGAGGATTAATTGGGCTTCGAGGTGACCTTGCTCACCCAGCCAGGCGTATTCGTTAAGAAGCTGTCCGGTCGGGGTGCCGTTGTATTCGCGTTGTTGCAGCAGGGTGAAGAGTGCCATGGGGTGGCGTTGGGCAGCGGCGGCTTCCAACCATGAAAGTGCCTGCTCCAATTGGCCGTTTTGCAGCAGATGGTTGCCCAATGCGAAAGCAGCTTCCGCATAACCCTGCTCTGCCGCCTGTTGCAACAGGGGCAGGGCTTGGGCGGTATGGGATTGTTCCAAAAGGGCGGCGGCTTGCCGGTAGAGGATATCAGGAGCGGCGGTCATGGTTTGCGGGCGGATATAAAGTGGAAGACGGATGCTGTGGCATATGGGCGGCGATACCGGTTGAGGGCTTTGTAAAAATATTGCTCGGCATAGTTTTGCTGGCTTATCTTTAGGATGCTTAGCTTGTTATATTGTTTTGCCTAGGGGCATCCATATTTTGTGTGTTACAAAAGGCTCAGCTTGAGTCGGTATGCGCTCATGACAGCTCGGTCATTATACTGTCTTTGTAATTTATTGTTAATGATAAATGCAGGTTTTTGTGTTTGATTTACATGGAAGTAGCCAAGGTATTGATTGCTTCAGGCCGTCTGAAATATTTTCAGACGGCCTGAACTTTCCTTCGCTAAGTCAGGTTGTCGGTATGGAAGAGTCGGATGTGTCTTTGTTGGGGAAAAACACCTGACTGTAGAAGTTGCCGTTAATTTGGGTCACGTTGAGGTGGTACATACGGTAGGCATGGAACAGGTCGCTGTCAGGCGGTGTCGGATGATTCCAAAATTCTGCCAAGGTATTTTGGTCGGTTATGCCGGGAATATCATAATAGGCACGGCCGAGAACCTTAACTGGCATATTGTGAATCAGGCCGGACAGGCCGCTGGTGCTGTTGATGGTAACCATGCCGAGGCCGTGGCGCAGGAAAACGGGCAGGGGGACATCATGGACGTAAGTGATACGGCCTTTGAGTTTGGGGTGTTTTTTGATAAAGCGTTTGATGTCGCGCGAGTAGTCGATAAAGCCGCGGTCCATCGGATGATGCTTGATGATGAGGTTGGTATCGGCAGGCGCGTGCGCGGCAAAGGAGGCCAAAATATGGAGCAGGAAGCTGCGGACGCTGGAAAAGTCACAATGGATGCGGACTTGGCTGTCGTTGAATACCTGCAAGGGAACAATAAAAAATTTGCCGTATTTGCCCGCCTCCACGCGTTTGGCGATTTGGATGTCTTCAATATAGTAGTTCAAACGCTTGAGGATGGAGATCGACCACAGTTTGAGGTAATGGCCGGCATTGGATGCGCGGTGGTGGATGTAGTTCGGGTACTTGTTCGGGTTGCGGAACAATTCGATATAGTAACGGACGGCGTTTTTGGCCATGGGCATAAACCCGCCGCGTACCGGCGTCGGCGCTTTGTATTCTTGCTGTGCCAGCTTGGGGAATTGTTCCAAAAAAAAGTCGGCACGGCGCGGTAACGGGGAAAATGCGTTGACGCCGTCTTTTTCTAAGGTGATGTAGTAGGGGCGGAAATAACCTTCTTCAAACGCCCAGAAACCGACTTGGTTTTCGTTTGCAATGCGTTTTGCAATGACGTGATAAGGGCGTGTGTCGCCAAAGCAGACAACCGCCTGGATGTGATGTTGAACGATGTATTCTTGCAAAAATTCAGGAAAGGCATCGTAGTTGTCGTTAAAAACAACGGTATGAGCTTGAGTGGGCGGATAAAAATAGTCGTCGCCTGCATTAAAGTTGAATTTATGTACGGTTTTGCCGTTTTCAGTCAGCCAATTGGCAAGGCGCAGAAAAAAATCGCCGACAGGACTTTGAAGCAGCAGGATATTTTCTGCGCTTTCAAGCAGGTTTTGCAGGTTGTTTTTGAGGACGGTCTGTTTCATGTCGCAATGTGGTTTTGTTTTTTATGTAATAGTTTTGAGTTGAACTTTCAAGCATACGCCAAGCGTATTAACGATGCAAAGGCAATGATGCCGCAATTGAAGCTGGTTTATGACGCATTGTTAACTTTGATGGTGTTTATTTGAAAGATCGATATAGTTGTTTGATTTTACCTAATTTTTTAGCAAAGTACCCGCGATGTAATCCGTTGTTGTTTTTTTGCATATTTTTTTGTCGTATCAGGATTTGGGCAGCGGTTTCCGCATTAATGGCCTGATGGGTTTCGGGATGGATATAGTCGGGGTAGTGGATGAGCGTGCCGGCAATCAGCTGCCAAAGCTCAAGCCTGCGGCTGCGGCGCGGAATGGGGAGCAGATCTTGGGTAAGTCCCCAACCTGCGTAAAAAGGCAGACCGTAGCAGCTGACTTTTTTGCCGCGCAACAAGGATTCAAAACCAGTCAGCGAAGTCATGGTATGTATTTCGTCTGCGTATTGGAGACAGGTCAGGATATCGGCTTGTTCGACGGTTTGGTCGGCATATCGTGCCGTATCTTCAGGGGAAATATGGCCGATGCGGTTACCGCTGACTACATCTGGATGCGGTTTGTAGATGATATAGGCATCGGGATTGCGTTCGCGTACGGTACGGAGCAGATCCAGATTGCGATAGATTTGGGGCGAACCGTAGCGGATAGACGCATCATCTTCAACCTGGCCGGGAACGAGGATTACGGTTTTGTTGGTTGACGGGACCGTGAAGTCTGAGCTGCCGACGTTGTATTTACTGATGTGGTTTTCGGTCAGCATTTTTTGCAGCTTCAAGGCCGTCTGAAAGTCCTGGTCGTCGAAGTTTTGGTTTTGGAGGATGTGTTCAAGACGTGACGGGGTTTCGGCATTGAAATAAATGCCCATATCGTCGGTAACGAGCGACAGCGGTGGCACTAAATTAGAACCGAGTCCGACCGAGCGGATAAAGCCGTCTTCCATGCGCAGCAGGGGGATATTATGTTGTTCGGCAAAACGGACGATGGCCTCTTTGCCGTTGCCCCAAGCTAGGATGCGTGCATCGTCGGACAGTTTGACCCCTGCCAGTTTTTGGGTGGAGGAGATAAATTTCAGACGGCATGAGGGTACGTTAAAGAACGGTTTGGCAACCGCGCGTTTCCACAAAGACATGCCGACGCAATACAACTCTCCACGCAATTTGTCGTTTTTGCGTTTGACCGTTGCCAGATAGTCGATAACATCAAAGAGGCTGCCTGCTTCGCCGGTATTGGGGTTGAGGTAGCGGCTGTATTGCAGATAGGCTGCTGCGAAGAGTTGCAGCAAGTTGCGGCGGGCGCGGCGTTGGGTTTGAACAAGGCTGCCGATTTGTGGGTGGCGGTCGTCGCTTACGCCCCAGCCGGCATACCACGGCAGGCCGAAGGTGGTCAGTGGTTTGCCGCACAAAAGCGCCTCAAAACCCATTTGCGAGGTAACGCAATAAACTTTATCGACGTTTTGCAACAAAGAAATCGGATTGATGTCTTCTGCCAAAAGATGGGCGCGGTGTTGCTGCGCCAGTTGGGTCAGATAGCCTTGTTTTTTGCCGCACAAAACATCGGGATGGGTTTTTACCCAGATATCGGCTTGCGGGTTTTCATTCAAGGCCGTCTGAAACATCAGTTCAAACGTAGAGGCGTCTGCGCCGCCATATTGGATGGCCATATCGCCGAAGGTTTGGTCGATGATGAGGATGGTTTCGGGTTTGGATGGGGAGTGTAAAGGATGATCGTCTGAAAGCTCGGGCGCGTGATTGTATTTGGACAGGTGGTGTTGCAGGATGAAATCCATCGCCTGTTGCGCCTGAGCCAAGGTTTCAGACGGCATGGTATCGGCGGCGAGAATCAGTTGTTCCAAACGCGAAGGACGTGTGGTGTCGTAGTAGATGCCGATGTCGTCATAGACGATGGAATAGGGCGGATAACCGGCGACACCCAGTCCGAGCGAGCGTAAAAAACCGTCTTCCAACGCAATAAAGGGAAGCTGGTGTTCGGCGGCAAAAGCACGTGCTTTGTGTGTCGTCGGGCGCAAACCCCAGCCGACAACAGTCTCTGCACCTTTTCCGTCTTTGCAGATATGAAACTCAGGCAATAGGGTGGAGAGATGGGGGATTTTGCGGATGCCGCGAGAGGGAATGTAGGCGTTTTTCACAATGCGTTTTCGTCGATTATTGTTATTAATGGATTGTAGGCCGTCTGAAAAGAGGAACATTCTTTCAGACGGCCTGAATTATTTTTAAAACTTTTTAAAACGTGACTGCTTCGGTCAATACTTTGCCTGCCAAGTCTTTAGGCGACAGGTTCGGCTCACCTTGCAACGGCCAGTCGATACCGACGGTCGGATCATTCCAAATCAGCGAGTGTTCGGCTTTGGGGTTGTAATAGTCTGTGCATTTGTAGACGAACTCGGCTTCATCGCTCAGTACATAGAAGCCGTGCGCGAAATCTTCGGGTACCCACAGTTGGCGTTTGTTTTCTGCGGACAGAATTTCGCCTACCCATTTGCCGAAAGTAGGGGAGTCTTTACGCATATCGACGGCCACGTCGAATACTTCGCCGACAACCACGCGCACGAGTTTGCCTTGAGTGTTTTCAGTTTGATAGTGCAGGCCACGCAATACGCCTTTGCCGGATTTGGAGTGGTTTTCCTGCACGAAGGTGCGGTTGCAGACTTGGGTTTTGAACCACTCGTCGCGGAAAGTTTCCATAAAAAAGCCGCGCGCGTCGCCGAAGACTTTGGGTTCAAGCAGTTTTACGTCAGGAATGGCGGTATCAATGATGTTCATCGTTTTATCTTTCATCTAAAGGCCGTCTGAAAAGTTTCAGACGGCCTCAAACATTATTTTTTCAACAGGCGCAGCAAATATTGGCCGTATTGGTTTTTCGCCATCGGGCGCGCCAGTTCTTCCAGTTTTTCATCAGAAAGCCAACCGTTGCGCCAAGCGATTTCTTCCAGGCAGGCAATTTGCAGGTCTTGGATGTTTTGCACGGTTTGGACGAATGAAGCAGCTTCGTGCAGGCTCTCGTGGGTGCCGGTGTCCAGCCATGCGAAACCGCGTCCCAAAAGTTGTACCGACAATGAACCGTCTTCCAAATACATTTGGTTGAGGTCGGAAATTTCCAATTCGCCGCGGGCGGACGGTTTGATTTGTTTGGCGAACTCGACGACGCGTTGGTCGTAGAAGTACAAGCCGGTTACCGCCCAATCGGATTTGGGCTGTTGCGGTTTCTCTTCGATAGACAGGGCGTTGAAGTTTTCGTCAAATTCAACCACGCCGAAACGCTCGGGGTTTTTGACCTGATAACCGAATACGGTTGCGCCGTGGGTCTTGGCGGCGGCCTGTTTCAATGTTTGCGTAAACGATTGGCCGTAGAAAATATTGTCGCCTAAAACCAAGCAAACATTGTCGTTGCCGATAAATTCTTCGCCGATGATAAATGCCTGTGCCAAACCGTCCGGACTGGGTTGAACGGCATAGCTGATGGAAATGCCGAAATCGCTGCCGTCGCCGAGCAGGCGTTTGAAAGAGGCGTTGTCTTCGGGCGTGGTAATGACCAAAATATCGCGGATTCCTGCCAGCATCAATACGGACAGGGGATAGTAAATCATGGGCTTGTCGTACACGGGCAGCAGCTGTTTGGATACGCCGCGCGTGATGGGGTAGAGGCGTGTGCCGCTGCCGCCGGCAAGGATAATGCCTTTCATGGGTTTTCTCCTGAGTAATGTGTGTTTGCGTGATTTTCAGACGGCCTAATATGGGAACAAGCCGTCTGAAAACTTATTTTCCGGTGCCTAAACGCTCTAAACGGTAGCTGCCGTTCAATACGTTTTGCCACCAGGTTTTGTTGTCCAAATACCATTGCACTGTTTTGCGGATGCCGGATTCGAACGTTTCCTGCGGTTTCCAGCCCAGCTCCCTGCCGATTTTGGCAGCGTCGATGGCATAGCGTACGTCATGGCCGGGGCGGTCTTGTACGAAAGTAATCAAATCTTCATAACGTGCCACGCCGGCCGGTTTTTCAGGAACAAGCTCTTCCAGCAGGGCACAGATGGTTTTGACGACTTCAATATTGGCTTTTTCATTGTGGCCGCCGATATTGTAGGTTTCGCCGACAACACCTTCGGTAACAACCTGATACAGTGCGCGCGCGTGGTCTTCGACAAACAGCCAGTCGCGGATTTGCATACCGTCGCCGTACACAGGCAGCGGTTTGCCGTCGAGCGCGTTCAGAATCATCAATGGAATGAGTTTTTCCGGGAAATGGTAGGGGCCGTAGTTGTTGGAGCAGTTGGTTACGATGGTCGGCAAACCGTATGTACGCAACCATGCGCGGACGAGGTGGTCGCTGGATGCTTTGGAGGCTGAGTAGGGGCTGGATGGCGCGTATGGCGTGGTCTCGGTAAACAAATCGTCCGTGCCGTGCAAGTCGCCATAGACTTCATCGGTGGAAATATGGTGGAAACGGAAGGCTTCGCGTTTTTCAGACGGCATTTGTTGCCAGTAGGCGCGGGCCGCTTCAAGTAGATTGAATGTACCGACGATATTGGTTTGGATAAACTCGCCTGCCGAATCGATAGAGCGGTCGACATGGCTTTCCGCAGCCAAGTGCATCACGGCATCCGGCTGGTGTTGTGCGAATACGCGGTCGAGTTCGGCGCGGTCGCAAATATCCACTTGCTCAAAAGCATAGCGAGGATTATTGGCTACCTCAGTCAAAGACTCCAAATTGCCGGCATAAGTCAGCTTATCGACATTGACGACAGAGTCTTGGGTGTTTTGGATAATATGACGGACAACGGCAGAACCGATAAAGCCCGCGCCGCCGGTAACAAGGATTTTCTTCATAAGTTTCAGAGGATAGTCAAAATAATATAAACAGATTATAGCAGACAGAAAGTATGTTTTTCAGATAAAGAGGCCGTCTGAAAACATCTCTTTCAGACGGCCTGTATCAGTTCAACTTAATCGTCGTAGCCATTTGGGTTGTTGCTGACCCAACGCCATGAATCTTCCATCATCTGCGCCAAATCGCGTTTGGTTTCCCAACCGGTTTGCGCTTTGGTATAGGCGGGATCGGCGTAGAAACAGGCCAAATCGCCATCGCGACGCGGTTTGATTTGGAACGGAATGGTCAAGCCAGAGGCTGCCTCAAAGGCACGGATGATTTCCAATACCGAATAAGCACGTCCTGAACCCAAATTAAACAGGTGTACACCCGAAACATCACTTTTCGCCTGCATCGCCGCCACATGGCCTTCCGCCAAATCCATTACATGGATATAGTCGCGCATACCCGTACCGTCTGGGGTAGGGTAATCATCGCCGAAAACCGACAATTGCGGCAGCTTGCCTGAAGCCACTTGGCAGATATAAGGCAGCAGATTGTTTGGAATACCGTTTGGCTGCTCGCCGATCAGACCGCTTTCATGCGCACCGATAGGATTGAAATAGCGCAACAAAATCACGTTCCAACGCGGATCAGCCTTTTGGATATCCGTCAAAATACGCTCCACCATAGACTTAGACGTGCCGTAAGGGCTGGTCGTATCCCCCGGTTGCATATCTTCCGTATAAGGTACTTTACCCGGATCGCCGTAAACCGTAGCCGATGAGCTGAACACAATCTTAAATACGCCGGCACGCGCCATTTCTTCAGCCAAAACCAAGCTGCCAGACACATTGTTGTCATAGTATTTCATTGGTTCGGCCACGCTTTCACCGACTGCCTTCAAGCCGGCAAAATGGATGACGGCATCAATATCGTGTTCTGCAAAGATTTGACGCAACACTTCACGATCACGGATATCCCCTTGGTAAAAAGGTACAGACTTGCCGGTAATCTTTTCCAAGCGCGGGAGGATGTTGGCAGAAGAATTGCACAAATTGTCCAAAATCACGGCATTAAAGCCTGATTTCAACAGGGAAACAACGGTATGGGAGCCGATAAAACCGGTACCGCCGGTAACAAGAATAGTCATTGGTTTTCCTTATACAGCATATGTTATCTTGTCTTGAATGAAGTGTATCAGTATTATCCTTTGTCTTCCCAAAAATTATCTTACGTTGTGCTGTCCTATCAATCGTTCAGATGGAATATGAAGGAATATATGAACATCACCCAAATCCTCTCTCAAGAACTCTCCGCCACTACCGCGCAAATCAATGCCGCCATTGAGCTTTTGGACGACGGCGCGACCGTCCCCTTTATCGCGCGTTACCGTAAAGAAGCCACAGGCGGGCTGGATGATACGCAGCTGCGTCAGCTTGCCGAGCGGCTGCAATACCTGCGCGAGTTGGAGGAGCGCAAAGCCGTTGTGTTAAAAAGCATTGAAGAACAAGGCAAACTTTCAGACGACCTCAGGGCGCAAATTGAAGCCGCCGACAACAAAACCGCGCTGGAAGACCTGTATCTGCCCTACAAGCCCAAACGCCGCACCAAAGCGCAAATCGCGCGCGAACACGGTTTGCAGCCGCTGGCGGACATGTTGCTTGCCGGGCAGCCGCAGGATGTGGAAGCCGCCGCGCAAGGCTACCTGAACGAAAACGTCCCCGACACCAAAGCCGCGCTGGACGGCGCGCGCGCGATTCTGATGGAGCAGTTTGCCGAAGATGCGGAACTCATTGGCACGCTGCGCGACAAGTTGTGGAATGAAGCTGAAATCCACGCGCAAGTCGTTGAAGGCAAAGAAACCGAAGGCGAAAAATTCAGCGATTATTTCGACCATCGTGAACCTATTCGTGCGATGCCCAGCCATCGTGCGCTAGCGGTTTTGCGTGGCCGCAACGAAGGCGTGTTGAACATCGCGCTCAAATACCAGCCCGACGATACGCCTATTACGCAGCAAAGCAAATACGAGCAACTCATCGCCCGCCGCTTCAAGGTTTCAGACGGCCACAAATGGCTGCGCGACACCGTGCGCCTGACTTGGCGCGCGAAAATCTTTTTGTCGTTGGAACTTGAAGCCTTAGGCCGTCTGAAAGAAGCCGCCGATACCGACGCGATTACCGTGTTCGCCCGCAATCTCAAAGACTTGCTGCTCGCCGCGCCTGCCGGACGGCTGACCACTTTGGGTCTCGACCCTGGCTACCGCAACGGCGTGAAATGCGCCGTAGTGGACGACACGGGCAAGCTGCTGGATACGGTCATCGTCTATTTGCATCAAGAAAACAATATGTTGGCAACGCTGTCGCGCCTGATTAAACAACACGGCGTGAAGCTCATCGCCATCGGCAACGGCACCGCCAGCCGCGAAACCGACAAAATCGCGGGCGAACTGGTGCGCGGAATGCCCGAAAACAGCCTGCACAAAATCGTCGTTTCCGAAGCCGGCGCATCGATTTATTCCGCGTCCGAACTGGCGGCACGCGAGTTCCCCGACTTGGACGTTTCCCTGCGCGGCGCGGTGTCCATTGCCCGCAGGCTGCAAGACCCGCTCGCCGAGTTGGTCAAAATCGACCCCAAATCCATCGGCGTGGGCCAGTATCAGCATGACGTAAACCAAAGCCAGCTCGCCAAATCGCTGGACGCAGTGGTTGAAGATTGCGTGAACGCCGTCGGCGTGGATGTGAACACCGCCTCCGCCCCGCTCTTGGCGCGGATTTCCGGTTTGAATCAAACCCTTGCCCAAAACATCGTCGCTTACCGCGATGAAAACGGCGCGTTTGACAGCCGCAAAAAATTGCTGAAAGTACCGCGTTTGGGCGAAAAAACCTTCGAGCAGGCAGCAGGCTTCTTGCGGATTAACGGCGGCAAAGAGCCGCTGGACGCGAGCGCCGTCCACCCCGAAGCCTATCCCGTCGTCGCCAAAATGCTGGCGCAACAAGGCATTAGCGCCGCCGAACTCATCGGCAACCGCGAGCGTGTGAAGCAAATTAAAGCGTCCGATTTCATCGACGAACGCTTCGGCCTGCCGACCATTTTGGACATCCTATCCGAACTGGAAAAACCCGGTCGCGACCCGCGCGGCGAGTTTCAGACGGCCTCCTTCGCCGAAAGTATCCACGAAATCAGCGACTTGCAAGTCGGCATGATACTCGAAGGTGTGGTCTCCAACGTCGCCAACTTCGGTGCGTTCGTGGACATCGGTGTCCATCAAGACGGTTTGGTGCACATCTCCGCCCTGTCCAATAAGTTCGTCCAAGACCCGCGCGAAGTCGTGAAAGCCGGCGATGTGGTAAAAGTGAAAGTGCTGGAAGTCGATGCCGCCAGAAAACGCATTGCGTTAACCATGCGTTTGGATGACGAACCGGGCAGTGCCGCCAAAAGCAACAGGCCGTCTGAAACCCGACATCAAGAACGCCGCGACCGCAGACCCCAACGCAACGACCGCGCCCCGACCAATTCGGCAATGGCAGATGCGTTTGCGAAGCTGAAGCGGTAAGGTAGAAAATCAATTAAAGGCCGTCTGAAAAATGATATTCAGACGGCCTTTATCGTATGGGGCGAATTAGATAATTAGTGGAATGGATATAGTGCTACGCCCGTTGAATGTTAACGATACATTTTGTAGTAGGCACATGCAAACAAGCGTATAGTTCCAAATATCACAAACCCATCATCACAACTTTAGGAGTTCAAACCATGAAACCTGTTTTGTTTGCCGCGCTGATTTCCTGTTTCTCCGTTGCTGCCTATGCCGCCTGTACCGACAGCCAGCAGCAGTGCGTGATTTATAAAAATGGTAATGTTGCGACAGAAGGCGGCTGTACGGTCAGTAAGTGCCAAAGTGCCGATGTGCAAGTGTTGAAATGGAAGCTGAAAAACGGCAAAGGCGTGACCGTTGAAATCGGAAAAAACGGTAAGGTTTTGGTGAACAAGAAACCGGGTGCGAAAGCGAACAACAGCAATGCGTCAGGCATGGGTTTGACATGCTATGCCGCCGATGCGGACAAACGCGAACAGTTCTGCTCGACTAATTATTGATTGGATTGTTGCTTTGATTAAAGGCCGTCTGAAAAGTGTTTCAGACGGCCTTGATGTTTATCCTTCCGATATTTTTTCATTGAGAAAGTCGATAAAGCTGCGCACTTTCGCACTGAGAAATGCCCTGTCGACATAGGTGGCGTTCAGTTGATCTGTCCAGATGGTGTAATCGGGCAGGAGTTGGACCAATGTGCCGTCCTTCAATTCCTGCTGAACTGCCCAAAGGGGCTGATAGCCTATGCCTGCGCCTGCTTTAATCAGCTCGCGGATCATCAGCGTGTTGTCGCTGCGGATAACAGGGGAGAGGTGGAGAATGGCTTTTTCTCCGGTGTGGCGGTGGGTAATTTCCCAGTTTTGTTGACTGGTATAGGAAGGCAGGATGGCTTGGTGCTGCATGACGGCTTCAGGTGTATCAGGTGTGCCGTGTCGGGCCAGATAGTTGGGAGCGGCAAGCAGGACGAACTCGATTTTGGCCAGCGGTTTGACGATTAGCGAAGGGGAGGGGGTTTTGGAAACGCGCAAGGCGAGGTCGAAACCTTCGGTGATGAGGTCGATATGGCGGTTGTCGAGGACGAGGTCGAGCGTGACTTTGGGATAACGCTGGCGGTATTCGGCCAACCATGCGCTCATATTGCCGCCTGCAAACCACAGGGGCATGGTAACGCGCAACATACCTTGCGGCGTGTCGGCGCCGCCTGCCGCTTTTTGGGCGGCGGTATCCAAGGTATCCAGCGCGTAGCTGCATTGACGGTAGTATTCTTCGCCTGCTTCGGTTAGGTGGAGGTTGCGGCTGTTACGGTGTAAGAGCTTGGCTTGAATGGTGTTTTCCAGATGGCTGACGTGTTTGCTGGCCATGGCGGTGGAGATGTCGAGCTGATCGGCGGCACGGGTAAAACTGCCGCTTTGAACAACTTGGTGGAAAACTTTTAGGCTGAATAGGGTATCCATGATTTCTTATTAGGAAACGTTGTATCAATAATTCGAGTATATATCTCTTACCGGGAATTATCTATACTGCACTTATTGAAATTGCTCCATACCTCTTCAGGTAGCCATTAAAATAAGGATTATTAAGATGTCAGCCCTCAAATCATTTCAACCTGTTGTATTGTTTGTCTTGCGTATTGTTGCGGCGTATTTGTTTTTGCTGCATGGTACGGCCAAGTTTTTCAGTTTTCCGATGTCCATGGGCGGCGCTCCCGAAGGCTTGATGCTGGTGGCCGGTATTTTGGAAATTGTCGGCAGTATCTTATTGATATTGGGCCTGTTCACTCGTCCGGCCGCGTTTGTTTTGTCCGGTCAGATGGCAGCCGCCTACTTTATGGCCCACGCGTCTTCTGGTGATGTTTTGTTCCCATTGGCCAACCATGGCGAATCTGCTGTTTTGTTCTGCTTCGTGTTTTTGTATCTGGCAGTAGCCGGCGGCGGAGCGTGGGCTTTGGATAACGTTTTTGGTAAAGATAAAGATTAATTTAAGGAAAAGATCATGACTTATTCTGTTTTGCAACAAGCTGCTGAAACCCGTCGTTCTATCTATGCATTGAATAACACCCTGCCTCTGTCCAATGAGGAAGTAACCAAAATCATCGAACACGCCGTTTTGCATACGCCGTCTTCTTTCAATTCGCAATCTGCCCGAGTGGTCGTATTGTTTGGCGAAGAACATGCCAAAGTGTGGCATTTTGTTGAAGAAGCGTTGCGTGCAATTGTTCCTGCCAAGCAGTTTGAAGCCACTGCGCAAAAACTGAACTTGTTTAAAGCAGGTGCAGCGACAGTTTTGTTCTTTGAAGATCAAGATGTTGTCAAAGGCTTGCAGGAGCAGTTCCCATCTTATGCGGCCAACTTCCCGATTTGGGCGGATCAGGCAAATGCCATGGTTCAATATGCTGTTTGGACAACATTGGCGGCTGCCGATATCGGCGCCAATCTGCAACATTACAATCCGCTGCCTGATGCAGCCATTGCCAAAGAATGGAATCTGCCGGAAAGCTGGTTGTTGCGTGCGCAAATGGTGATTGGCGGTATCGCGGCTTCAGCCGGTGAAAAAGCCTTCCAACCCATCGAAGGCCGTCTGAAAGTATTTGGCGCATAAATGAAATAATGTTTTCAAAAAGGTCTCAATTTTTGTAATTGTAATGCTTTTATTACAAATGAGATATATAATTAGAAGTATATATGCGAATTGCGTTCTTATGGGCTATTTCTAGGGTAAAGAGTAAAGATTGAAGCCTGACCAGTGGCAGTTTGCGTATAAGATCTAAAACAGGGAAGGACTCATGTCCATTCTATTAATAATTGCGAGGAATGTAAATGATGCAACGTTTAAAACTGACGGTTGCAGCAGCCTTAGCTGTATCCGTGCTGTCTGCCTGTACATTAAGTAACAACAGATGGTCAAACTTTGACAACCACTCATCTCAAATCAGTGCCTCAAATCAAAGAGGTTGATGCAGCAA